>JBFMBH010000133.1:0-4938 GCA_040755095.1 Thermodesulfobacteriota bacterium | reverse complement strand
ACCGGCAGGATCTTCTGGCTGTCTGTGGCGGGGGCCTTGGGCGCCCGGGCCCGCTACGGCCTGTCGGCAGCCGTACAGCGCCTGGCTGGCAGCGGCTGGCCCTGGGGCACCCTGGTGGTCAATGCCGCTGGCTGCCTGGCCGCCGGCCTCCTCTGGGCCTTGTTTGAGACCCGCCTCTTACTGCCCGGCCACACCAGGCTGGTGGTCATGGTCGGCTTTCTGGGCGCCTTCACCACCTTTTCCGCCTATGTGGTGGAGACCGGTACCATGCTGCGCGCCGGCTCCTGGCTCTCTGCCGCCCTGTATATCGTGGCTCAGAACAGCCTCGGCCTGGCTACCTTCTTCCTGGGCCAGTCCCTGGGCCGGCATCTGTAGGACGGCACCAGTCGTTATGCCCAGGCGGCCTGGCGCGGAGCCCCGATGACCGGAGATCGCATCAGGCTTCGCCGGCCTCAGCTCGCAGCGCTTGGCCTCGTCCTCCTGGCGACCCTGGCCGGTGCCATCGCCTGGCGCGTGGGCAAAGAGGAGTTGCCGGACACCCTGTCCTTCGAGCCGATCGCGGTGGTGGAGAACCACCGCCGGGCCTTGGCCCACTGGGCCGCCCGCGGCCTGCGCCGCCGCACCCTCGTCCATCTGGACAGCCACGATGATCTCAAGCGGATCCCCGAAGCCCGAATCCTGGTCCTGAAAAGGCTGCTGCTGCCACCCGGAGGCCAGCCGAGCCAGGCCGCGGCGGACCAGGCCACCACCCAGGTGGAGGATGGCAATTTCCTGTACGCCGCCGCCAAGCTCGGCATCATTGATACTGTCTACTGGGTGGTGCCGGTCCGCCTGTTCACGGACCAGGAGCAGCTGCCCGCCTTTCTCCATCACCACAACTTCTCAGCCGAGGACATCGCCGGCTTCCGTTATCGGGACGGCTGTTTCCACGGCCGGATCGACGAGATCCCCCTCAACATCTGCGGCATCGAGACTCTGCCGTCCTTCCGGGAGTCCGTGCTCCTCAGCATCGACGTCGACTTCTTCCCCACCCTGGCGGACAGCTACGGCGAGTGGCCGGCGGCGGCGGTGGGCCGGGCGCTCCAGGCCCTGGCCGGCCGACTGCGGGGTGTGGAGCACACCCTGGTGGCCTACTCGGTGGATGGCGGCCATCTGAAAACCCGGCATCGCTGGGTGGGGGATCTGCTGGTGGAGGCGCTCCGGAATCCCTGGCTGCTGGCCGAGCAGCCGCTGCCGGCCCGCTACGCCGTCCTGCAGCAGGCCGAGCGCCTGTGCGTGATGGGCCGGCATGAAGCCCTGCTGGATGAGGTCCTGCCACGCCTGTCCCCGGAGACCGCCGAGCCGGCGCTGCTCACCTATCTGGCCGGCTCGCTGGCCGAGCTGGACGCCGACGCCCACGCCTACCTGTTCGCCGAGCAGGCCTGTCTGGCCAACCGCAGCTACTGCTACGGCCTGTGCGAGCTGGCCTGTTCTCTCCTCGGGACCAAGGGGCTGGCGGCCGCCGAGCGCTTCTTCCAGCGGGCCTACCAGCTCCACCCTGGGATGGCCCACGGCCAGTTCAGGCTGGCCCGGGCGCTCCAGGAGGCCGGTCGTCTGGAGGAGGCGGTGCGCTATTTCGGCATCTTCCGGGAGCGCTACGGCCCCTTCCCGGCGGATTTCTATCTGGGCCGTGCTCACCTCCTGGCCGGCGACACGACCAGGGCCCGGGCCGCCTTTGACAGCGCCCGCCAGGCCCTCCTGGCCAGCGTCAATCCGTGGTCGGAATTCGGGGACGCCGGTATCGTGCAGGAGGCCATCCGCTTCTACGAGGAGCATGGCAGCCCGGAGCTGGCTCAGGAGCTGCGCTTTGCCCTGGAGGTCCGCGGCCAGCTCTTCCGCCCGCGCCCCCATCCGGAGCATTGACCCCCCTCTCTCGGGGTGCGCCCTTGCGCGGCTCGTCAGCTGACATGCGGTGCCCACTGCCCCACCTGGGCCTTACCGGCCGGCTTGTTTCGAGCTCCCGGCTCAGAAGGAGGGCGCCGCCCCGCACCTCTGGTCTCGTCACTGGGCCGGCCAGCGAGGATTGCTGCTTCCGATTATGTGGTGTATGAATCCATAGAATGATCTAAATTTGTGGATCACCTATGACCATATTTATCAATCGGGCCATTCGGCTGGGGACTTCTCTCGTGCCCGGCAAGGCGCTGATCCTCTACGGACCGCGCCAGGCAGGCAAGACCACACTGCTGCAGCGGTATCTTGCCTCGTGTGGCCTGCGGTACCGCCTGGAGACCGGGGACGATATCCGCATGCGCCATCTTCTCGGCTCGGACGACCTCAGGCAGATCACTGCCTTCGCCGAAGGCCTTGATCTGGTCGCCATTGACGAGGCGCAACAGATTCCGGGCATCGGCCGGGGGCTGAAGATCCTGGTGGATCATCTCCCCGATTTGCGCATCATCGCCACTGGTTCATCGTCCTTTGACTTGGCAGGAGCGATCGGAGAGCCGCTGACCGGCCGCAAGCGAACCCTCATCCTGTGGCCGATCAGTCAGCTGGAGCTGCGGCAAACCGCAAGCAGGTACGATCTGCGTCAGCGGCTGGAGGAGTTTCTGGTTTACGGTGCCTACCCGGAGGTTATCGTGACCCAGGGCCGGAAGGCGAAGATTGATCTTCTGGAGGAACTGGCCGGCTCCTATCTGCTGAAGGACGTCCTGGCCCTGGAACGAATCCGCTCCTCAAGGACCCTCATCGACCTTCTGAAGCTGATCGCGTTCCAGATCGGAAGCGAGGTGTCGCTCAATGAGCTGGCCACCCAAGTCCGGTTGGATGTGAAGACGGTCGGTCGCTATCTGGACATTTTGGAAAAGGCGTTTGTGATCGTCCGGGTGGGAGGATTCAGCCGCAACTTGCGCAACGAGGTGACCAGCAAGGCAAAATACTATTTTCTGGACAACGGCATCAGGAACGCCGTCATCGGCCAGTACAATCTGCTGGACGCCCGCAATGATCTCGGAGCGCTCTGGGAGAACTTCGTCGTCACCGAGCGCCTGAAAAAACGATCCTACGCCGGCATCTTCGGCACCTTCCACTTCTGGCGTACTTACGATGGGCAGGAGATCGATTACGTGGAGGAGCGCGATGGTGGGCTGTTCGGCTTCGAGTGCAAATGGTCACCGAGCCAGCGACGAAAGCCGCCCCGGAAGTGGATGGAGTCGTATCCGGATGCGAGCCACGAGCTGATTACGCCGGACACCTATCTCGATTTCGTGGGATAGCCAGGCGCCCGTCTTGCCGCCCCCCCCTGGACCAGCGGCAGGCTCACGCTGCCAGCAGGAGATCGAGGGTGGCGGCGAGGTCCAGGGAGTATTCGCTGGCGCCGTGGATCGGGGTGGTGGTCCGGCTGACCAGGACGCAGGTATCGGCGCCAATGAGCCGAGCGCTCTTGCGCAGCCGCTCCAGATCCCGGGGCTCCGGGATACTGGTGAGCTTCACCTCGAAGGCCCACAGCCGGCCCCGGTATTCCAGCACCAGATCGATCTCCTGGCCGTCGCTGGTGCGCAGGAAGCTGGCCTGAGCAGAGGCGCCGGCGGCCTGGAGGCAGGAGAGGATCTGCTCGATCACCCACCCCTCCCAACTGGCCCCGACCCAGGGCCGGTCCAGGAGATCCTCGTCCGGCTGCCAACCCAGCAAGGCGTGGAGCAGGCCCGTATCCCGCCAGTACACCTTGGGGCTTTTGACCAGCCGTTTCCGGAGATTGGCCGCGAAGGGCGGCAAGCGGCGCACCAGGTAGGCGCCGGCGAGGAAATCGAGATAGGAGCCCACCGTGTGGTAGCTCATCCCCAGGCCCTTGCCGATCAGGGAGGCGTTCCAGGCTTGCCCGTGGACGGCCGCCAGCATGCGGAAGAGGCGCTGGGTGACCATGGGCTTGGCAGGCAGGCCCCACTGCGGCAGATCGCGCTGGGCCATCAGATCGAGATAGTGCTGCTGCCACAAGGGGAATCTGGCCGGCTCCAGCACCCCGCCATCCGGGAAGCCACCCAGGTGCCACAGGGCATCGGCCTTGGCCCAGCCCAGCTCCGCAGCCAGAAGCGGACTCAACTCGCAGAGCGCCAGCCGGCCGGCCAGGCTCTCAGCGACGCTGGTCATGAGGGCGGGGGCGATGGAGCCCAGGAGCAGAAAGCGCCCGTGCCGCTGCCGCTCGGCATCAATGGCCACCCGCAGCCGGGGAAACAGCTCCGGCATCACCTGCGCCTCGTCGAGAGCCACCAGGCTTGGCCTGGCAAGGATTTCCGCCCATTGGACATCCAGACGCAGTCGGTCCTGCGAATCTTCGAGGTCGAAGTAGAGGCCGCCCATGGCCCTGGCCAGGGTGGTCTTCCCCGCCTGGCGGGGTCCGAGCAGGGCAGCAGCCGGATAGGTCGCCAGCATCTGGCGGAGATGGGCCTGGGCAAGGCGCGGGATCATGCCCTGTATTTTAGCAACAGATTTCTATTTTGCAAGAAATCGGGGGTCAGCCCAAACAGGCGAGGACATCCCTGCCGACCGCCGGGCCTTGGCTTACGGCCTGAACGTAGTGTACTTTCTCGGATTATGTTCCGGGAGAACTCAGGAGCAAAGCAAGGAGGAAGACAATCTTTTCGCGGCTCATGCCGGCCTTCTTGAGGATATTGAGCAGGGTCCACCGTGCCCTGTATGGGCGTCTGCCGCCGGAAGACCGCCAAACAGAGGAAGGCCAGCCCATCGTTCCGGGCGGGTTTCGCCGGCGCGATGTCACGGCAGGTCGCCACCTGGCTCCACCCCCCACCTCGATTCCCGGCCTGCTGGCAGGCTGGGGCCAGGGCTATCAACGCCTTGCCGGCAACGAGATGCCGGTGATCGGCGTCGCCTGTTCTCACCAAGTCCACAAGTCGGCCAGAGCGAAGGAGACAGCGGCAAAGGGAGGGACACAACCCGGCA
>JBFMBH010000132.1 GCA_040755095.1 Thermodesulfobacteriota bacterium | reverse complement strand
AAACCTCGCTCATGGATTACGACCTGCCGGCCAGTCTCTTTCCCAACCCCATCGCCAACGGCAACACCTACCACGTCAAGGTGGTGCTCACCGGCAACCGCCACGACATCTACCTGGACGACATCTATCTTTTCACCGTCCACGATGGCACCTTCATGAGCGGCCGGGTGGGGCTTTGCACCTACCAGACCGAGGCCCGGTTCGACAACCTCACGGTCACCGAGGCAGCGACCGGCCCGACCGTGCCCCATGTCTTCACCGCCGGCGTTCATGACGTGGAGCTGGCGGTGGCGGATGCCGGCGGGCAGACCGCCGCCGGCATCATCCCCATGACCATGCAGCCGGGCGCTCCGCCGGTGGCGGATGCCAGCGGGCCGTACAACGTGGGCGAGGATGCGGCGGCTGGCGGCGGCTGGACCGTCAACCTGGACGCCACCGGCTCCACCGACGACGTGGAGGTCCGGGAGCACCGGTGGGACCTGGGCACCGACACCTTTGACGGCACCGACTTCAACCGCCACAAGTGGCTCACCAATGGCGGTATCAGCCAGAACGACGCCGTCTCCCTGGTGGGGGTGGGTACCTGGCACACCCGGTATCTGGTCAGCCAAGGCACCTTCCCCAAGGTGCGGGGCCAGGTCTTCGCGGCCAGCATCCGCTGCGACGGCGGCCAGGCCATGTTCGGCTTCAAAAGCACCAACCCGACCGACTTCTATTACGGGCAGTTCCCGTATGCCTTCTACCTGTCGTGGGGCGCCATTCACATCTATGAATACGGGGCCCATCGCGCCGATACCGGGTTCCGTTACAGCTACAACACCTGGTACGACTTCCGGGTCGAGCTGACCGACAGCGGCGCCATCTACTCGTTCCGCCCCACCGGCGGCGCCGCGGACTGGATCGAGGTCTACCGCTCCGGCTATGCCATCGGCGACACCGCTCTGCGCAAAGGCCTGGTGGTCTACGACTACACCTGGACCATGGACAACTTTGCTGACGTCACGGCTGGCGCCAGCGCACCCTTCACCCTCTTCAACGGCGTCGGCACCTTTCCGGTGGATCTCACCGTGGTCGACCGGGCCGGCCAGATCGACACCGACAGCACCACCGTCACGACCGCGGCGGCCGATCCGCCGGTGCCCAACGCCGGGCCGGATCAGGGCAAGGCGGAGGCGGACGGGGTCGGCGGCTCCTGGGCCGTCGATTTCGATGCCGGCGGCTCGTCGGATGACTACGGGGTCTACTTCTACGAGTGGGACTGGGACTACGACGGCGTGACCTTCCAGCCTTCCGGTGCCACCGGTGCCACCGCCAGCCACACCTGGGGCGCGCCGGGCACCTACCGGGTGGCAGTGCGGGTCTGGGACAACGCGCTCCAGAGCCGGGTGGACGAGATGCAGGTGACGATCAGCATCGGCGATCCGCCAGTGGCCGACACCGGCGGGCCGTACAGCGTCGATGAGACCAGCGGCAACGCCCTGGCCGGCGGCTGGACGGTCAACCTGGACGGCACCGGCTCCACCGACAACGAATCCAGTATCTACCAATATGTATGGAGCCTGGGCACCGACACCTTCACCGGCACGGTATTGAGTGAGGGCAAGTGGGTGACCGGGGGGAACGTCAGCCAGAACGAGGCGGCGATCCTCACCGGCAACAACAACTGGGGCCAGACTTGGCTGGTCAGCACCGATACCTATCCCCGGGGCCGGGACCTGGTCTTCCAGGCCAAGGTCCGCCACAGCGGTGGCGGCCATGTCATGTTCGGCTTCAAGAATACCAGCGACAGCTTCCATTACGGCCAGTACCCCCACGCCATCTACTTCGACAGCACCAACATCCGCATCTACGAGGATGGTGCCGACCGGGGCCACACCGGCCGCTACTACAGCTGGGATACCTGGTACGAGGTGCGCATCGAGCTCAAGGAGCCGGCCGGCGCACGCTACTTCTACCGGGCCCTGGGAGATGCGGACTGGATCCTGTTGTATGACTCCAACTACGGCGGCAACAGCGAGCTGCGCCGCGGCGTGGACTGCTATGCCGGCACCTTCTCCCTGGACGATCTGGCCGAGAGCGCCATCGGCCCCAGCCCCAGCTACCGTTTCTACGGCCTGGGCAGCCGTCCGATTTCGCTCACCGTCATGGACCAGGGCGGCCAGACCCATACCGACAACAGCAGCGTCACCACGGCGGCCAACGATCCGCCGGTGCCGGCCGCCGGCCCGGATCGGGCCCTCACCGAGGCGGACGCCTTCGAGAACACCTGGACTGTGGCCTTTAACGGCTCCGGCTCCACCGACGACCACGGCATTCTCCGCTACGAGTGGGACTTCGACTATGACGGCAGCTTCGAGGTCATGGCCACTGGCGTCACCGCCTCCCACGTCTACACCGGCCCGGGCGCCCGGACCGTGGCCCTGCGGGTGACCGACCATGCCCTGCAGAGCATCATTGATACCGCCGAGCTGACCATGACCGTCGGCGCTGGCCCGACGGCCGAGGCCGGTCCGGACGCCACCACCGAGGGCCACTGGCCGGTGCAGTTCAACGGCGCTGGCTCCACGGACGATGTCGGCATTGCCCTCTATGAATGGGATTTTGGGGACAACAGCACCGGTGTCGGCCGCACGCCGAAGCATTCCTTCTGGGCGCCCGGCGACTACACCGTCACCCTCACCGTTTACGACGCGGCCTTGCAGTCGAGCGCCGACACCCTGACCGTGCATGTGCTGGCCGCCGAGGAGGTCCCGGCGGCCAACGCCGGTGGCCCGTACGATGCCGCGGCAGGTGGCCCGCCCGCCTACTTCAATGCCGGCGCCTCCACCGATGACTTTGGCATCGTCAAATACCTGTGGGACGCGGACGACACTGTGGACGCGGACAGCGACGGCAACCCGGCCAACGACATCGACGTGGTGGGCCGCAAGCCCTTCTACACCTATCCCGCGGCCGGAACCTACACCGCCACCCTGACCGTGGTGGACGGTGCCGGCCAGACCGATACCGCTACCGCCACAGTGAACGTGGCCGACGACCTGCCGCCGGACGTCATCTGCGTGCCCTGGCGGCCAGCGGATCCCACCGTGCCCCATGAGATCATGAATGGCCGCGCCGCCCGGCTCAAGGCCATTGTCCGGGATGCCGGCAACCTCACCTACCAGTGGGACTTCGGCGACGGCTCCGCCCTCTGGCCGGCCACCCCGCAGCCGGTGGGCAACAAGTACATCGTCGAGGCCAGCCATACCTATCCCGACTCGCCGGATGGCACCCCCTATGTGGCCACCCTCACGGTCTGGGACGGCGCCGGCCACCCCGGCTCCGACCAGTACTACGTGATCGTCCGGCCGAACAGCCTGGACACCCGCACCAACATCGCCATCGACGAGGGCCTGTGGTGGCTGCACCGGGCCCAGGACAAAGGGGACGGCAAGTGGGCCTCCTATGGCAGCTACTATGCCTCGCCCACCGCCTCGGCGGTGCAGGCCTTCGAGATCAACGCCCATCTCCAGGAGGGAGACAACCAGGAGAACCCCTATGTGGAAACGGTGAGCCGGGGGCTCGATTACATGTTCCTCAGGCTCGCTTCGTATGATATCGGGGTCCAGACCTACGGCGACCCGGACACCAACGGCAATGGCATCGGCCTTGGCGTCGACAGCGACCGGCCCATCTACGAGGGCGGCATGGTGATGGATGCCATCGCCTCCTCGAACAATCCCCTGGCCTTTGCCCTCACCGGCGGCACCAATGTCAAGGGGCGCTTCTTCCACCACATCCTGGTGGACATGGTGGACATGTACGCCTGGGGCCAGGATGAGGACTCGCGCACTGGCGGCTGGCGATACTGGTGGAACGACTGGCCGGACAACTCGGCCTGCCAGTGGGCCGCCATCGGCATGCTGGCTGCCGAGGAGACCTTTGGCATCAACATCCCCCGCTGGGTCAAAGACCGCGATAACAACTGGCTCAACTATTCCTACGACGGCACCGGCTTCGGCTACACCGGACCGGGCAACGGCGTCGCCCTCACCCCCTCCGGCATGGTGCAGCTGGCCTTTGTTGACCGGTACACCACCGACCCGCGCTGGCGGACCGCCGAGGACTACATCGCCAACAACTGGTTCTGGCAGGCGGGCAACACCTACGGCATGTATGCCCTGGTCAAGGCCTTCCGCCTGGCCCGGCCCTTCCCGGTCACCCACCTGACCGCCACCGGCCTCGACTGGTACAACGAGCCCAACGTCGGGGTGCGCCGCCATCTGGTGGATGCCCAGGCGGGCGACGGCTACTGGGACTACTACGGAGCCGGCTTCGGCACCGCCTGGTCGGTGATCATGCTGACGCCGACCCTGTTTGTGCAGCCGCCGGAGGCGGATGCCGGCAACGACATCATCTGGGCCTACGGCCTGCCCCTCAGGTTCGATGCCTCCGGCTCCTTCCACCACGATCCGAACCGGCGCATCGTCCGCTACGACTGGGACTTCAACGGCGACGGCGAGTGGGACTTCACCACCGCCGATCCGGCAGATCCCGACGCGGTGTTCACCTATCCCGACCCCGATCCTGAGACCCAGGGCGACCCGCCCATGGTCTTCACCGCCCGGCTGCGGGTCACGGACGACAACGAGCCGCCCCAGACGGACATCGACACCCGGGAGGTGAGCGTGGCCGAGCCGCCGCACGCGCCCTTTGCCCGGCACGGCGGCCCCTACCGGGCCACAGTGGGCATCCCCTTCACCCTGGACGGCCGCGGCTCCTTTGATATCGATACCGGCGACCGCATCACCCGCTTCTTCTGGGATCTGGACAACGACGGCCGCTGGTTCGACGATGCGGACGAGGATGGGGACTGGCAGGACGATGTCGACCTCGACACCACCGGCGCCCAGGTGCCCCATACCTACGACACCCCCGGCGTCTTCAACGTCGGCCTGGTGGTGCGGGACAACGGCGTGTTCAACCCGGTGGGCTGCACCCCGGGGGTGGATTGCACCCCCTTGGACTCCCAGCCGGTCTTCACCCTGGTGAGCGTGGAGGCCAACCAGCCGCCGGTGGCGGCTGCGGGTGGCCCCTACCAGGTGGACGAAGGCACCGCCCTGACCCTGGACGGCACCGGCTCCTCCGACCCCAACAACGATCCGCTGACCTTTGCCTGGGATCTGGACGGCGACGGCCAGTACGACGACGCCACGGAGGCCAGCCCCAGCCGCACCTGGACCGACGACGCCAGCGTCAATATCGGCCTCACGGTCTCGGACTCCCTGCTGGCGGACACCGGCGCCAGCACGGTGACGGTGCGTAACGTGGCACCGGCGGTCGATGCGGGTGCCGATCAGACGCTCAATGAAGGACAGGACGCCCACTTCAACGGCCAGTTCACGGACCCGGGCGCCGATACCCACACCATCGGCTGGAGCTTCGGCGATGGCGGCACTGCCAGCGGTGACCTGCATGCCGCGCACGGCTACCCGGACGATGGCGTCTTCACCGTGACCCTGACGGTGACCGATGACGACGGCGGGGTGGGCAGCGATGCTCTGGAGGTGACGGTGCACAACGTGGCGCCAGCGGTGAGCGCCGGCGGCGACACCACCCTGCAGGAGAATGGCACCCTGACCCGAAACGGCTCCTTCACCGATCCCGGGACCGACACCCACACCGCCACCGTGGATTATGGCGACGGCAGCGGCGTCCAGGCCCTGGCCTTGAATCCGGACAAGACCTTTGCCCTGTCCCACCTCTATCCGGCGGACGGCGCTTTCACTGTAACGGTGCAGGTTATCGATGACGACGGCGGGGTGGGCACTGCCTCCTTCCAGGTGACGGTGGTCAACGTGCCGCCCGAGGTGGAGATCGGCCTCGACGAGACTATCGACCTGGGCCAGGCCTTCCAGCGCCAGGGCTCCTTCACCGACCCCGGCGCCAGCGACACCCACACCGCGACGGTGGACTATGGCGACGGCACCGGGGTACAGGCCCTGGCCCTCAACCCGGACAAGACCTTCTTCCTCGACCATGTCTACACCGAGGTTGGCGTCTTCACGGTGACGGTGACCGTGACCGACAACAACAGCGGCACCGACAGCGACACCCTGACCGTGACTGTGCAGTCCCACGGCCTGAACGTGGAGGCCGGGGCCGGGGCGACGATTCCGGAGCACAGCGCCTTTACCGGCGCCGGCTCCTTCGTCGATCCGGTTCCTGGCCGGAGCCATTCCGCCTTCGTGGACTACGGTGACGGCACCCGGGTCCAGGAGCTGGACATCAACCCGGACAACACCTTCAGCCTCAACCACGTCTACGAGGACAACGGCGTCTTCACCGTGACGGTGGCCGTGGTCGTGGATGGCGAAGGCGGCGCCTTCGGCAGCGACACCACCACCGTGACGGTGGAGAACGTGGCGCCGGTGGTGGACGCGGGGCCTGCCGCCTCGACTCCGGAGCATACCGCCTTCACCCGCCTCGGCGTCTTCACCGACCCGTCGCCGGCGGATACCTTCACCGCCACGGTGGACTATGGCGACGGCGGCGGGCCAGAGACCCTGCCCCTGGCCCCCGGCCGTTTCTACCAGCTCGATCATGTCTACGAGGACGACGGCGTTTACACCGTGACCGTGACGGTGACCGACGACGACCAGGGGGCAGGCACTGCTACCGTGGAGGTTACGGTCACCAACGTGGCGCCGGCGGTGGATGCGGGCGCTGATGCCAACATCGGGGCGGGTGCCACCTTCGACCGGACGGGCTCCTTTGCCGACCCGTCGCCGGAGGATACCTTCACCGCCACGGTGGACTACGGCGACGGCGGCGGGCCGGAGCCCCTGGCCCTGACCCCGGACCGGCATTTCTTCCTGCAGCATCTGTATCCCGAGCCGGGCTCCTACCTGGTGACGGTGACGGTGCAGGACGACGATGGCGGGGTGGGCACCGACACCCTGACGGTGGCGGTGCGGACGGCAGGACACCTGGGTGACCTGACCGGTGATCGGAGGGTGGACGGCAACGATCTGGTCATGCTCCAGGCCTCCGTGGACAAGTGCGGCGGGGATGCCGGCTTTCTGGCCGCCGCGGACTACAACGGCGACGGCTGTGTCCGGGCCGATGACCGTCTGATCTGGTTCGGCTTCTCCCGGCTTTACCAGAACACCATGGCGGCGGACTTCAGCGGCGACGAGCTGGTGCAGCCGGTGGACGGCGACCTCCTCGCCGGCTGTGTCGACAACCGGGTCGGCTGCTTGCCCAAGATGGACCTCAACCGCGACCGGCGGGTCGATGCCCAGGATCTCGCCATCTGGAACACCTTGTTCCTGACCGTGACCGAGCCGGCCCCGGCCCTGGATTGCGGCGGCGACGGCACGGCGCCGGAAAACACCCTGTTCCAGCGTCTCGCCTCCTTCAGCGACCCCGATCATCCGGCCGGGGTGCAGGATACCTACCAGGCCATGGCCAACTACGGGGAGGGCGGCGAGCCGGTGGCGCTGACCCTGGGGCCGGACAAGACCTTCACCCTGGCCTATACCTACCCGGACAACGGCGTCCGCACCGTGCTGGTGACCCTGGTGGACGGCAACGGCGGCTGGGATACCTGCTCGTTCCAGGTGGAGGTGACCAACGCCCCACCGGTGGTGAGCGCCGGCACCGACATCACCTGGGGCCAGGGCTTCCCCTTCGACCGTCTGGGCTCCTTTGCGGATCCGTCCGCCAGTGACACCCACGAGGCGACCGTGGACTATGGGGACGGCAGCGAGCCTGAGTCCCTGGCCCTCAACGACAACCACACCTTCCTTCTGCACCATGTCTACGACGCCCTGGGCACCTATGTGGTGACCGTGACGGTGAGTGACGACGACGGGGGCCTGGGCACCGGCAGCTTCGTGGTGACAGTGGTGCCGGCGGCGGCCATCTGCGGCGACGTGGATGGCGATGGCGACGTGGATGGCAACGATCAGCGGGCGTTGAGCGCCTCCATGAACAAGTGCGACGGCGAGGCCGGCTTCAACGCGGACGCCAACCTCAACTGCGACCAGTGCGTGCTGGCCGACGACCTCCTGGTCTGGCAGGGCTGCGAGCGGGCCTACCGGAACCGGCTGGCGGCAGACGTCAACCGCAACGGCCTGGTGGACGAGGCGGACCGGGCAGTGATCACCGACGCTATCCAGGGCGGCTACGGCCGGAATCCCCGGGATCCCCGCTGGGTGTTAACCGCTGACCTCAACCAGGACCGGGTTATTGATCAGAAGGATCTCCAGCTCTGGGATGCCGCCTTCCTGCTGACCGCCAACGTGGCGCCGGTGCTGGCTGCCGGCGGCGACGCCACCATTCCTGAGAACACCGATCTCGTCCGGCCGGGCAGCTTCACGGATCCCGCCGTGGCCGGGGTGCGGGACGTCCACGAGGCCCTGGTCAACTTCGGCGATGGCACCGGGCTCCAGAAGGTGAGCCTCTCGCCCAACAAGACCTTCACCCTCCAGCACCGTTACCGGGGCAACGGCCTCTACACCGTGGTCATGACCCTGGTGGACGGCAACGGCGGCTGGGACTGCGAGACCTTCCAGGTGACAGTGGTGAACGGTGTACCGGTGGTCACGGTGGGGGATGACATCTTCATCGGCCGGCGATCGGCCATCCACCGGGTGGGCTGGTTTGCCGACACCTCGCCCCAGGATGCGTACACCGGCTGGGTGGACTACGGTGACGGCGCCGGCGAGGAGGACCTGCCGCTCCATACGGACAGGACCTTCATTCTGCACCACCGGTACCAGGAGCTGGGCACCTACACCGTGACCGTGCGGGTGGCCGACGACAAGGGCGGGGAGGGCACGGCCAGCCTGGAGGTGACCGTGGGGCTGCCCGGTGACCTGGACCACAACGGGGCGTTGGAATTCGAGGATCTGCTCATCATCTACCGGGCCTTGAACCGCTGCCAGCAGGGCGTGGAGGGCCAAAGCGGCGCCGGTTTTGTGCCCGAGGCGGACTATGTCCGGAACGGCTGCATCCGCATGGATGACCTCATGGCCTGGGCCAGCCATTTCCGGTATGAGTACTATGCCCAGCTGAGCGACGTGAACGGCAACGGCCTGGTGGACCCGGAGGTTCTCGCCGGGGCCCAGTGGACACCCGGGCCTGACCACCAGGCGATCCGGGACGCCTTCGGCCAGAGCCAGGGCGACCCGGGCTTCGTGGCGGCAGCCGATCTCGACCGGAACGGCACCATCGGCAGCGCCGACGAGGAGCTGTGGGGGACCTATTACACCTACTTCTTCGGCCGCAACATGTGTGACCTCGACGGTGACTGGGATGTGGATCAGCGGGACTATGGGCTGATTGCCGGCGCCGTGGGCAGCCGCACCGGGCAGGCCACCTTCATGCCGGGGGCGGACTATGACGGCAACGGCCGGATCGACAACGTGGACGTGCAGTACTGGAGCCAGTACTACACCTGGCAGCTCAATCGCTGAACGGGCGGATCCGGACTCGGAAAAGCGGCGTCGGCGGCACTCGACCCAAGCCCCGGCGCCCCACAACTCAAGAAGGGGAGGTGGACCATGAACGTATGGCTGCGAAGGCTGCCGGTCGGGGCGCTTCTGGTGCTGGCCATGACCGGCACGGGGCAGGCGGCCGATTTCGACGTTGAGGCCAAGGTCGACCAGGGCCGCCATCTGCTGGTGATCACCAGCAACATCGGCCATCCCGCCTATCTCTATGACCTGGTGCGCGCGGATGGCTCCAGCATCGGCATCCACGCCAACGTGGTGGGCACCGTCGCGGTGGAGACCGGGGCGGATCCGGGCGGGGTGGTCAAGGCCCGCTGTCTGGCCGCTGAGGGCTCCCCGGATTGGCAGAAGTATCTGCGCAATCCCAAGGAGGGGGATGGCTTCTTCCACTTCACCGCCCAGACCCGGCCGTAGCCGGGGGCCGGACGGGAAAGACGGGGCCGCTCCCTGACCCGGGGAGTGGCCCCGCGCTTTGTGGGCATCCGGGAGACTCGATGCGGCTCCTTGGCAAGATCCTGCTGGCGCTGGTCGGTCTGGCCTTTCTGCTGGCAGCGCCCTATGGCGTGTGGGGAGAGCGCTTCGAGATCCTCTTCAGCCAGGAGGCCGCCAGCCGCTGGTTCGGCGAGATCCGGCCCTATGCCTGGGCGGTGGGCGCGGGCCTTCTGATGGCCGACCTGGTGCTGCCTATTCCGGCCACCGGCGTCATGGCAGCCCTGGGCGCCGTCTACGGGATCTGGGGCGGCACCCTGGCGGCGGCCGCCGGCTCTTTGGCCAGTGGTGCCGCGGGCTATGCCCTGGCCCGGCTGGGCGGCGGCCCGTTGACCCGGCGCCTGGCAGCGCCGGAAGAGCTCGATGAGGTCCGCGGCTGGCTCGACCGCTGGGGCTGGCTGGCCATCATCCTGAGCCGCCTCTTGCCGGTCCTGCCCGAGGCCATGGCCGTCCTGGCCGGGATGGCCGGGATGCGGCCCGGCCGCTTCCTGGTCGCCCTGGCCGCCGGCTGCCTGCCCACCGCTTTTCTGTTCGCGACCCTGGGCCATGCCAGCCGGCAGACCCCGGCATGGGGGCTCCTGGCGGCGCTCCTGCTGCCGGTCTGCCTGTATCCGGTGGGACGGCGCCTGCTGGCCGCGGCCCGGCGTTGAGTCCGGCTCCCGGGGCGTTTTCCTTTGGTCTTGTGCCCGAATCCTGATAAGATTCCCGGGGCTGTGGCCCGGGTGTGGCTTGCCGGCAGGACCTGGCAGCGGAGGGAGAGATGGGGAGATCTCGGGTCGGGGTCTGGTTGATCGGTGCCCGGGGGGCGGTGGCCACCACCGTGGCGGTGGGCGCCTTGGCCCGGGCCCGGGGCCTGGTGGATGATGCTGGCCTCGTCACCGCCCTGCCTTTGTTCCAGACCCTGGGCCTGCCGGCGGTGGAGGATCTGGTGCTGGGCGGCTGCGACATCCGATCTGCCCCGGTCCTGGCCACGGCCGAGCGCCTGGCCGGCCAGTTGTCCGGCGTGCGGCGGGATCTCCTGCCGGCTCTCGCTGCCGAGCTGGCGGCCCACGATCGTCGTCTTTCTCCCGGCATCACCCACAATGTCGGCCCGGCCATCGCTCGGCTGGTGGCCGGCCCCGGGCCGGGGCCGGCGGACATCCGCGCGGCGCTCGCCGCCGTGACCGCGGATCTGCGCCGGTTCCGGGAAGAGGGGCGGCTCGACCGGCTGGTGGTGATCAACCTCGCCTCCACCGAGCCGCTCCTGGCCGATGACCCCAGCCACCACGACCCCGAGCTCTTCCGGGTTCGCCTGGCGGCCGGCGACGGCCAAGCGATGCGGGCGAGCACCCTCTATGCCTGGGCAGCCCTGGAGGAGGGGTGCGCCTTCATCAACTTCACCCCTTCGAACGGCGCCCTCCTGCCGGCCCTGGTGGAGCACGCCCGGCAGCGCCGGCTGCCGGTGATGGGCAACGACGGCAAGACCGGGGAGACCCTGGTCAAGAGCGCTCTGGCGCCGCTCTTTGCCAGCCGCAACCTGCCGGTCCTGTCCTGGGAAGGGACGAATCTTTTGGGCAACCTGGACGGGGCGGTGCTGGACGACCCCGAGCACCGGGCCGCCAAGGTGCGCAGCAAGGATCAGGTCCTGCCGCGGATCCTGGGCTATGCCCCCCACACCGGGGTGCACATCCACTTCGTCCCCTCCCTGGACGACCAGAAGACGGCCTGGGATCTCATCCATTTTCAGGGCTTTCTGGGCGCCCGCATGAGCCTGCAGTTCACCTGGCAGGGCTACGACTCGATCCTGGCCGCCCCTCTGGTGCTGGACCTGGCCCGTTTGGCCGCCTATGCCCTGGCCCGGGGAGAGGGAGGGCTTCTGCCGCATCTGGCCTGTTTCTTCAAGGATCCTCTGGGGGTGGCGGAGCAGCGCCTGGTGCCTCAGTTCGCCCTGCTGGAGGAGTATGTCCGACGTCAGCCGCCAGCGGCTGACGAACCGCAGCATGTCCAACAAGGAATTGCGAAGGCTGAAGGGACCGGTCGTTGTCGTTTAGGATAAGTTCTGCCGGTCCCTTCTGCGGTTGGACATTAC
>JBFMBH010000131.1 GCA_040755095.1 Thermodesulfobacteriota bacterium | reverse complement strand
TTCGGGTTCGACAATGGTCAGACCGGCGAGGGACGCGCCTTTCTCTACCTGGGCGGGTCCGCGGGCCTGGCGGCGAGTCCGGCCTGGACAGCGGAGTCGAACCAGGCGGGTGCGGTGTTCGGTTGGTCAGTTGCCACGGCCGGGGATGTGAACGGCGACGGATTCAGCGATGTCATAGTCGGGGCCTTCGGGTTCGACAATGGTCAGACCGACGAGGGACGCGCCTTTCTCTACCTGGGCGGGCCAATGGGCCTGGCACCGAATCCGGGCTGGATCTACGAGTCGAACCAGCATGATGCGAGGTTCGGTGGGTCAGTTGCCACAGCCGGGGATGTTGACGGCGACGGCTACAGCGATGTGGTTATCGGGGCGGAGATGTTCCGCTACGTGGGCTACTACGAGGACTACAAGGGCAGGGCCGATGTCAGGTACGGCCCGCATTTGAGTGGAGGGAGGGGGTTGTTACCAGAGCCGCCCCAGGGGAGTGCAAGCTTCGGTTCTTCAGTGGCCGCGGCCGGAGACGTGAACGGCGACGGCTACAGCGACGTTATCGTCAGTGATCCCTCCTTTGACAACGACGCGCCCGAAGCCGGCCGCGTTCATGTCTACTTGGGTCCGTTTTTGACGAATCCGGCCTGGACCGCGGAAGGGAAGCAGCCTGGCGCGTACCTCGGTGCTTCTGTGGCCACGGCCGGTGATGTCAACGGCGACAGCTACAGCGATGTCATCGTCGGGGGGAGCGACGGCGCATGTCTCTATCTGGGCGGGCCCGCGGGCCTGGCGGCGAGTCCGGCCTGGACCGCAGGGTCGAATCAGGGAGCGATAGTGGCCACGGCCGGTGATGTCAACGGCGACGGCTACAGCGATGTCATCGTCGGGCTACACCGCTCCGACAACGGCGGGACCGACGCCGGCCGCGCCTGTCTCTATCTGGGCGGGCCTACAGGCCTCGCGGTAAGTCCGGCCTGGACGGTGGAAGGGGGTCAGCCTGGCGCATATTTTGGTGGTTCAGTGGCCACGGCCGGTGATGTCAACGGCGATGGCTACAGCGACGTGGTCATAGGCGCCCCCTACTTCAACAACGGCGAGCCTTACGGGGGCCGCGCCTATCTCTATCTGGGCGGGCCAACAGGCCTTGCGGCGAGTCCGGCCTGGACCGCGGAGTCGAATCAGGCCGACGAGAATTTCGGTTGGTCAGTGGCCACGGCCGGTGATGTGAACGGCGATGGCTACAACGATGTCATCGTCGGGGCACCCCGTTTCGATAGCAACGAAACAGACGAGGGCCGGGCGTATCTCTATCTGGGTGGGCCCACAGGCCTCACGACGAGTCCGGCCTGGACCGCGGAGTCGAATCAGGCTGACGCGAACTTCGGTTGGTCAGTGGCCACTGCTGGTGACGTGAACGCCGATGGGTACAGCGACGTCATCGTAGGGGCCGTCTCTTTCGACAACGGTGAGCTTGACGAGGGGCGCGCCGTTGTCTTTTTCGGCAATGATGGTGTGGGCATGGACTTTGTCCCAAGACAGCTGACCGCGGACCGGAGCGGTCCGGTTGCCTCCCTGGGCAGGCCGGGCGCTGCTGACTCCTTCTCCTTGGAAATGCTCGGCAAGACCCCTTTCGGCCGGGGCAAGGTGAAGCTCGAATGGGAAGTGAAGCCCCAGGGTGTCCTTCTCGATGGCGCCTTCACCCAGAAGAGCGCCACATGGGTCGACACCGGCACTGCTGGAGCCCTGCTCCAGCAGTTGGTCACCGGCCTTGCCGAGAACATTCTCTACCATTGGCGGGCGCGACTCGTCTACCACCCCGGCTCCTCGCCCTTCCTGCAGCACAGCCGCTGGCTCAGCCCGGCTGCAAACGGTCTCCAGGAAGGGGACGTCAGGACCGGGACGAACTCCGACTCCGACGGCGACGGTCTCACCGATTCTCTGGAAATCGCTGCCGGCACTAGTCCCTTCGACGCGGACACGGATAACGATGGCCTGTCTGACGGAGGGGAAGATACCAACCATAACGGGATACGGAATCCAGACGAGACCGACCCCCGTACCCCGGAGACCGACGGCGATGGCTACACCGACGGTGAAGAAGTACGAGTAGGTACCGACCCGCTTGATCCGGGCTCCATTCCGCCGCCCGTCCCAGCCATGGGTCCATGGGCCCTCCTGGCAGCCAGCCTGATCCTCGGCGGACTGGGCGTGAAGGGTTCCAAAGCTCGCGGATCTTGCCCGAGCTGAGCTTATCGCCTTCCAGACGATCCAGCGGTTTCTTGAGTGCTTGAGTGCGCCGGCGTGCGAAACTGCAAAGCCTGATCGGCCTGGTCACGGATCGCTCGACGGTCTCTCGCCTGGGCGTGAAGGTGAGGGGGGTAGTAAGCATGAACGGTGTGCGAGAGGGGTGCTCCATGGGACTGGATCGTTTTCGGAGGTTGTCGAAGCTCATTGGTCTGGGGACGACGTTGGTCATCGTCCTCCAGAGGGCCATGGTGGTGGCGGGGTCGGTACCGGATACGGGGCAGACCACATGTTACAACCACAAGGAGGAGATCCCGTGCCCCGAGCCGGGTCAAGCGTACTCCGGCCAGGACGGCAGCCACGTGGACGTGGGTTGGCCATCCTACACCAGGCTGAACCAGAACGGGAATCCGTTGCACGAGGGTGAGGCAGGCAACTGGATCATGACCCGAGACAATGTGACCCACCTCGTCTGGGAGGTCAAGACCGACGACGGAGGCATCCACGACAAGGACAACACCTACTCCTGGTGTGACACGCGGGAGGCCACCAATGGGGGGGACCAGGGGGCCTGCGGATATGGCCATGACACCGAGGCCTTTGTCGCCGCCCTGAACGAAGCCCGTTTCGGGGGCTTTACCGACTGGCGGCTGCCGACCCGAGAGGAGCTGCGGTCCATCGTGGACTACGGAGCAGACGTTCCTGCCATCTCTACAGCCTTCTTCCCAAACACCTCGACCGATTACTGGACGTCCAGTCCTTTTGCCGGCTACCGGCACAGCGCATGGCTGGTAGGCGGGAGGGGCGACGGCTACGACTACAAGTCCAGCGCCTTCCACGCCCGCGCTGTGAGGAGTGATGATCCGGCCCCAGCTTCGACCGGGCTCGTCGTCAACCCGGAGGGCACCACCGTGACCGACACGCGCACGGGTCTCGTGTGGCAACGGAACCTGGCCAGGGACGAGTGTGGTCGCCTGCAGACGTGGACCTGGGGGAGGGCTCTCGCGTACTGCGAGGACCCGGATCTGGCCGGGGTGGGTTGGCGGCTGCCCACCGTCAAGGAGCTGGCCTCCTTGGTGGATCTGAGCCGGTACGGTCCGGCCATCGATGAATCGGTGTTCCCGGATACGCCGTCCACCTTCTTCTGGTCATCCACGACCGGAGCCGAAGACCCGAATGACGCATGGGTGGTCGGGTTTCAAACCGGAGCCACAAGCCACGATGACAAGTCCAACATCTACCATGTGCGCTGCGTGCGCGACTCCGTGTCCCCAGCGAGCGGATCACGAGGGGGAAGGGCAGCTGCTGGACGGTGACGCCTGTAGCGCCCTGGGGGTTGGCTCGGCCAGGCCGGGGGGCCAGCCGATGATGACCGTTGTGCAAAGGGGATCCGCCATGAGACAAGCTAGCGTAAGGAAGCTGTTGCGGCCTGTTGGCTTGGGGCTAGCGTTGGCCGTGGCTTGCGGGGCGAGCACAGGGTTGGCCGGGCTGGTGCCGGATACTGGGCAGACCCAGTGCTATGGCTTCAACGAAGACCCCAGCAAGGCCCTCGATGGCCGGGACTGGAAAGAGATGAATGGATGTCCCCAACCTGGGCAACCCAGGAATCCGCTCTTCGGCCAGGACGGCAACTACACCACTGACCCCAAGGACCCCGACGACCCCAAGAAGCTGCTGCCACGGTACCAAGTGTCTGGCGATGGCACGATTGCAGATGAGATCACAGGTCTCCTCTGGGAGGTGAGAACCGACGACGAGAAGGACTGGAATGAAGCCGGGGACCTCATCGCCACCCTGAACGTGGAATCGTGTTCCGGCGAGTATTGCGGCTGGCGGCTGCCGACCCGGAAGGAGCTCCTGTTCATTGTGGACTTCGGCAAGGTCTCTCCGCCGACCATCGATGCGAGGTTCACGAGCACCGCGTCGGCTGGATACTGGACGTCCAACGATTTCGCCTCCGATCCCGGCGACGCATGGATTGTGCGGTTCGACACCGGGGAGGCGGTAAGCGCCCACAAGTCCGAGAAGCACCACGTGCTCGCTGTGCGGAGCGCTCAGCCCCCCGCTGCTGACTGCAACAACCTGGTCGACAGCCAGGACGGCACGGTGACTGACCGGTGCACGGGGCTCATGTGGCAACAGCCCATTGCCGAAGCGCGCCGGATCTGGCGGGATGCCCTGAGCTACGCCGATGGCTTGGAGCTGGCTGCCTGCACCGATTGGCGAGTGCCTACCATCAAGGAGCTGGAGTCCATCGTTGCCTTGGACAGGCACGACCCGGCGATGGATACGGGTGGCTTTCCCTGCGCCCGCTCGCACAGCATCTGGTCTTCCACGACCGACGCCGGCAACCCTGGCCATGCGTGGCGCATGAGCTTCGGCGACGGCTACCCTTACAGCGGAGACAAGCTGAACGTCTTCTCCGTGCGGGCCGTACGGACACTGGCCCCCTTGCACGTGTCGGCCCTGGACCCGACGGCAGGTCCGGCCGGCGGCGGTACGGTAGTGACGTTGACCGGCACCGGCTTTGGCAGCAGGCAGGGCACGGGCTCGGTCAGCTTGGGCAGCAGCCAGGGAGAGAGCTCAGAGACGCAGGCCACAGTCGCCTCCTGGGCCGAATGCCAGATCGTCTGCACCGTCCCTGCCCACGACCCCGGTGCCGTGAGCGTGACCGTGACAAACGACGACGGCGCCTCCTTCACAACCAAGCCCGAGACGCCAGCTTTCACGTATACCGCCGACGACGCGCCAGAAGCACCAAGCAGCCCAGGTACGGCGCGCCCCGGTCCGCCGGCAGCACCGGTCCTTGAGATGGCAGCCTCCGGTCGCCAGATCACCTTGTCCTGGGCCCCGGTGGACAATGCCACCGGCTACAACCTGATCCTCGCCATCTATCCTCGACCCCGCAGGGTCTTCCCGGTGCGCCTGGGCAACATCAACGAGGTCAGCTTCACCCTGCCCAAGGGCCTCGCTGTCTCCTTCCTGCTGCAGGCTGCCAACCCCTCGGGCTCCAGCGCGGTGAGCAATCCGGTGACGGTACCCCTTCGCTGAGCGGCGATCGCTGGCGATCCGCAAACCGGTTATCCAGGGAGGCCGTGGCAGGGAAGCGCTGCCCGCCCGCCTACCGTCTGCCTTCTTCCTGTCCTTCCTGCCCCCCTTCTTTCGCCCGGGCCACAGGCCTGGAAGCTGCGCTCCTCCTGCGGCCCGGGGCCTTTTCATTTGCTTCCGGCTCAGGTAAGAAGGACTGGCTCCATCGTCCACCTGCCGGTACGGAGGCCGGTCTGCCCCAGCCCATGCTCGTCGTCCATACCAGCAACCGCCTGGAGAGACTGCTCGACCGCCTGGCTGATCTCCTCACCGGGCCCGGCGATCCCTTGGCGCCGGCCACTGTGCTGGTGCAGAGCCAGGGCATGGCCCGCTGGCTGGCGCTGCGGCTCGCCGAGCGGCTGGGGATCGCGGCCCATCTCGACTGCCCGTTTCCGTCCGCCTTCATCTGGCGCCTCATCCGAAGCCTCTCGCCCGGGCTGCCGGAAATCTCCGCCTTTTCTCCTGCAGTGCTCCGCTGGGCGATCCTGGACGAATTCCCCCGGCTGCCCCAGGACGGCCCGTTTGCCGAGCTTCTCGGCTATCTGGCCGCCGACGACCTGCCGGCCCGCTCCTTCCAGCTGGCCGAGCGGCTGGCCGATCTGTTTGACCGCTATCTGGCCTTCCGGCCGGACTGGATCAAGGCCTGGTCGGCAGGCGCCGCGCCGGACGACTGGCAGGCCCAGCTGTGGCGGCGCCTCTCGGACCGGTTCGGGGACCAGCACCGGGCGGCGCTCCAGGATCGGCTGCTGGCCCACCTCGGGCAGGAGGGGGCCGCCGGCGGGCTGCCGCTTCCGGAGCGGATCTGCCTGTTCGGCATTCCGACCTTGCCGCCGATCCAGATGGAGATCCTCCGGCGCCTGGCCGAGCGCGTGGAGGTGATCTTCTTCCTCCTCTCCCCCTGCCAGGAATACTGGCTGGACGCCACCGGCCACCCCCTCCTGGCCAGTCTCGGCCGCACCGGCCGGGAGCTCCGCGCCCTTCTTCTGGCCGCCGATGCCCACGAGGAGGAGAGCTATGAGCCACCGCCGGCCGGCACCCTCCTGGCCGTCCTGCAGCGGGATCTGCTCGCCGGCGGGCCCGTTGGGGAGGATCCGGCCCCGCCCTGGTCTCTCCCTCCCGACGACCGCTCGGTCCAGATCCATGCCGCTCCCAGCCCGCTGCGGGAGGTGGAGATCCTCCACGGCCGGCTCTGGGATCTCTTCCGGCAGGACCCCTCTTTGGCCCCGAAGGACATCCTGGTCATGGTGCCCGAGATCGGGGTGTACGCGCCAGCCATCGAGGCGGTATTCGGCAGCGGCCCTGCGGAGGAGCGGATCCCCTATTCCATCGCCGACCAGGGGGCTGCGGCGACCGGCCCCACCGTCCGGGCGGTGCTGGAGCTTCTTCGCCTCCCCTCCGGCCGCATGCCGGCCAGCGCCGTGCTGGCGCTCCTGGATGTCCCAGCAGTGGCGCGCCGGTTCCGGCTGGAGGAGGCGGATCGGGGCGTGGTGCGGGGCTGGCTGGCGGAGGCCGGGCTGCACTGGGGCCTCGACGGTGCGCACCGGGCCGGGCTCGGTCTGCCGGACCAGGAACGGGGCACCTTGCAGCACAGCCTGGACCGGCTGCTTCTGGGCTTTGCCCTGGAGGAGGACGAGACGGGCGCTCGCTGGCGAGGCATCCTGCCCTGCAACGCCGCGGCAGCCGGCCATGGCGCGCTTCTGGGAAGCCTGGCCAGCTTTCTGGCCGCCTTGCGCCAGCTGGCCCGGGAGGCGGCCCGGCCGCGGCTGCTGGCTGCCTGGCGCCATTTCGTGCTGCAGGCCCTGGAGGATTTCTTTGCCCCGGAGGGCGATGCGGAGGACGAGCTGGCGGCGGTGCGCGAGGCCATGGATGAGCTGGCCCAGGCGGGTGTGGCGGCGGCCTGCGGCCTGGCGCTGCCGCTGGAGACGGTGCTGGCGGCCCTGGCCGGGGCTTTGGCGGCCAGCGCCCCGCAGGGCAGCTTCCTGTGCGGCCGGGTCACCTTCTGCCAGCTGGTGCCCATGCGCAGCATCCCGTTCCGGGTGATCTGCCTTCTGAGCATGAACGACGGCGATTTTCCCCGAGCCGACCGGCCGCCTGCCTTCGACCGCCTGGCCAGAGAGCCCCGGCCCGGCGACCGCTCCCGCCGCGACGACGACCGTTATCTCTTTCTGGAAACCCTGGTCTCGGCCCGGGATGTCCTGTATCTGAGCTATGTGGGCCTCGATGAGCGGGACAACACCTTGCGGCCGCCCGCTGTCCTGGTGACCGAGCTGGTCGCCCATCTCGGCCTTTTGACCGGCCTAAGCCCAGAGGCCATGGAGCGGCGTCTCGTCACCCAGCACCCCCTGCAGCCGATCAGCCCGCGCCTCTTCGCCGGACAGCCGGAGCTGTGGAGCGTCAGCCGGGAGGCCCGGGCCGCGGCCCAGGCCCTCGCCGGCGGCGGCCGCCCCTGGCCCGGCATCTTCGCCCAGGATGCCCTGCCGGCGCCCGAGGACCCGTACCCGCTGCCGGTGCCCGAGCTCTTCCGCCTCTTGTGCCATCCGGTGCGCTTCCTCCTTGCGACCCGGCTCGGCCTCGACCTGACCCTCCGGGAGGATCCGCTGGCCGACCGGGAGGCCTTCCACCTCGCCGGCCTGGCCCGCTACCAGCTGGCCGACCACCTGCTGGCGGCGCGGGAGCGCGGCCTGCCGCCGGCAGCGCTCCTGGCCCGGGAGAAGGAGCAGGGCAGCCTGCCCCAGGGCGCCTACGGCCGGAGCGCCTTTTTTGCCGTGGCGGCCGAGATCGATCGGATGACCGGCTTTCTCGACCGCCTGCGCCAGGGTGGACCCCGGCCGGATCTGCCCGTGGATCTGGACCTGGGATCCATCACCGTCACCGGCAGCCTGGGCAGCCTGTGGCAGCAGGGCCTGCTGGCAAGCCGGCCGGTGTGCCTGGCCCGCCGCACCCTGGCAGACCGGGTGCGCTTCTGGCTCGGCCATCTTCTGGCCAACGCCGTTGGCGGCGGGATCAACTCCTTCTTCGTCGGCCTGGACGGGGTGGTCCGACTGCCGGCCGTGGAGGACGCCCGCCAGCGGCTGCATGGGCTTGCCGCCATGGCCCGCGCTGCCCTTGGCCGGCCGCTGCCGCTTCTGCCCAAGGCCTCCTTGCGCTACCTGGAGGCCGTGGCCACCGCCGGCAAAGGGCCGCCGCTGCCGCTGGCCGCGCGGCGTCCGCCGGCCCTGGAGCTGGCAGCCCTGGTCTGGCAGGAAGGGGGCTACGGCCAGGAGCCGGAGCGGAATGAGCCCTGGCTGCGCCTGGCCTTCGGCGACCAGGAGCCGGTGCTGGACCATCCCGAGGATCCCCTGGGCTTCGCCACCCTGGCCGAGGCCCTGCTCCTGGAGGCTTTCACCCTGGAGGAAAAGGGGTGAGCGTCGCGGGACGCTGCGGTTCCGGTGTATAAGAAGGGTCGCGCACTTCGGGCGGCCCGAGGTCATGACCCAGCCCTGCCGTCTGCCGGCGGTCTCTGGGGGAGAGCGGACCCGGCTGCCACGTCTGTCCAACGGGGGATGATCGATGATCACACTGCTTGAGGCCTTGAACTACCGCTGCCTGCGCCATGTGGCCCGCCCTTTGGGGCCGTTCCACGTCCTGGTCGGCCCCAATGCCTCCGGCAAGACGACCTTTCTTGACGTGGTCGGCTTCCTGCGGGACCTGCTCGCCGAGGGTCTGGAAGGGGCGCTGATGCACCGAGCCGCCAATCCGGAGGAGCTTCTGTTCCGCCGCCAGGGCGATGGGCTGGAGCTGGCGATCGAGATGCGGATCCCCGCCGCGCTGCGGGACAAGACCGCGAGACCGGAGCTGGATACGGCGCGCTATGAGGTAGCCATCGGCTTCGATGAAGGCAGACGACTCTTCGAGGTCAAGACGGAGAAGCTCTTGCTCAAGAGGTCCAAGGCCCAAGAGGCGACCCAACGCCCGCTTTTCCCCATGCCTCACGATCCGCCGGCGTCGCTTGCGACCCCCAAGGGCCGCCGGGACATGAAGATCGTGGTGCACAAGGTCCCCGGCGGTAACGACAACTTCTACAGCGAGACCTACGGTCAGCCCGGCAAGGGCTGGACCCCCTCGTTCAAGCTTGGGCCCCAACGATCCGCCCTGGGCAATCTGCCGGCAGAGGAAAGGGCCTTTCCCGTGGCCATGTGGCTCCGGGAACAGCTGAGCAGCGGTGTGCAGCAGATCATGCTCAACAGCCTCAGGCTCAGAGAGCCCAGCCCGCCGACCAGGATGAAAGGATTCCTGCCGGATGGCTCCAATCTGCCCTGGGTCATCGCCCGGCTGCGGCGGGAGGACAGGACGAGGTTCGACAGCTGGATCAAGCACCTCCGGACGGCACTGGATGATCTTGAGGACATCACGACCGTCGAGCGGCCCGAGGACAAGCATTGCTATCTGGTCTACAAGTATCGCGGCAGTCTTGAGGTGCCTTCCTGGCTGGCCTCCGACGGCACCCTTCGGCTCACGGCCCTCACCCTGCCCGCGTATCTGGTCGATCTCCAGGGAATCTATCTTATCGAAGAGCCCGAGAATGGCATCCACCCCCGGGCTGTGGCGACCATGTACGACTCCCTGTCCTCGGTATACGCGGCCCAGGTTCTCCTGGCCACCCACTCACCGGTGGTGCTCAGTGCGGCCCGGATGGAGGATGTCCTGTGCTTTGCCAAGAACGACGATGGCTCGACCGATATCGTCCTCGGCTCAGAGCATCCGAGGCTGGCGGCCTGGCATGGCGAGGCCGATCTCGGCACCCTTCTGGCGGCAGGAGTGCTGGGCGGAGCAGAGAGGAGGCTCTTGATGTGACCTCGTATCTACCCATTGGCATTGAAGAACTGCTCTCGGGCGCGGTCGAGGGCACCCGTCTGGAGCTCAAGGCAACCTGGGAGCCGGAGCATACCGGCTGGCAGATCGTCAAGACCTTGTGCGCCTTTGCCAACGACCTCCAGAACCTGAACGGCGGCTATGTCGTCGTGGGGGTCACCGAGGCGGAGGGCGTCGCCGTCCGGCCAGTGAAGGGCGTGCCCGCCCACCAGCTCGAAGCCGCGCAGAAGTGGATTCGCGGGCATTGCAACCGGATCGAGCCGGTGTACATGCCCGTGATGGACACCCCGGAGGTGGACGGCCAGAGGGTTCTGGTGCTGTGGGCGCCCGCTTCCGACAATCGCCCCCACCAGGCGCCCGATGGCCCCACTGGCCAACGGCAATTCTGGGTCCGCCTCGGCGGTGAATCGGTCGCCGCCCGGGAGGAGATCCTCACCCGCCTGCTCCAGCAGACTGCGAGGATCCCGTTCGACGACCGGCGGGCTTTCGGGGCCACGAGCAACGATCTGCGGGTCGCCCTCGCCCGGGAGTTCCTGCACGACGTCCGCAGCGATCTGGCGCACGAGCCGGACGCGGAAAGGATCTACGCGGGCATGCGGCTGACTCGGCCGCAAAATGGACAGACCGCGCCACGCAACGTGGGCCTGTTGTTTTTCAGCGACGACCCGCAGCGGTGGCTGCGGGGGGCTCGCATCGAGGTCGTCCAGTTCGCCGATGATGCCGGCGGCAACACCATCGAGGAGAAGGTCTTCCTGGGGCCGCTGCACCATCAGATCCGCCAGTGCCTCACTTGGCTTGACAACCTGACCACAAGACATCTGCAGAAAGAGAAGGGCCTGCCGGAAGCCAGGGGCTGGGTGAGCTATCCCTCTTCGGCCATGCGGGAGGCCCTGGTGAATGCCGTCTACCATCGCAGCTACGAGGATGCCCCCGAGCCAACCAAGGTCTACCTGTACCCGGACCGGGCAGAGGTGATCAGCTATCCTGGCCCCGTGGACGGCATCGAACGGGAGCACTTCGGCAGCGAGCGTCCCCTCCCACCGGTCCCGGCCCGCAACCGGCGGATCGGCGAGCTGTTGAAGGAGCTGCGCCTGGCAGAGGGGCGGGGCACCGGCATCCCCAAGATCTTCCGGAGCATGCGGGATAACGGCTCTCCTCCACCCCAGTTCGACTTTGACCCTGGACGCACCTATTTCCGGGTTACCCTGCCGGCGCATCCGGAATACCTGGCCCTCATGGCCTTGCGAAACTTCGCGTACAGGAAGGCCACCGGAGACGAGCAAGGCGCGTTGCGTGGCCTTCTGGAGGCCTACGACAAACGCCGGACCTCGGTCTCCCTGGCCACAGCACTGGTGAAGGCTCAGGCCGAAAAAGGGGACCTCGTGGCCGCCAGGCGTGTCGTCGACGAATTCCCGGAGGCGAGCCTGCCGGCCTTCAGCCGGGTGTTGGCCGCCCTGGCCACGGCCCTCATGGATGCGAAGCAGGAGGTGGAGGCCCGGGCTGTTCTCGACCGCCTTCCCGAGCTGCTGAGCGCCCAGGATGCCTTTGACGCTGCCATAGCCGAGCGCCGGGCCGGGCGGCAGCAGCGCGCCCATCGCTATTTTCAGGCCGCCGGCGACCTCGTCTTCTTCGACGTGCGGGCCCTGCACGAATTCGCGCAGACGAAGATACGCCTCACCGGGGAGCTCAGCCGGAGCCGCCAGCCCGAGGATCGCCAGGCACGGCATCGCCTGCTTCAGGAGGCGGCCACCTACCTGGAGAGGGTCCTGCAGATGGACGCGCCCGACCTGCGTCACGCCTGGGCCTGGTATGACCTGGGTCGGGTCCGGCGCTGGCTGAAGCGGCCGAGAAGCGAGGTGGTGGAGGCCTTGGCCCGGGCCAAGGAGCTGGCGCCCGGTGAGACGCGCTTCGTGCTGGAGCTTAAAGCGGCCCTGTCGCGATGACGGGGGCCGGAATGAGGTGGCCCTGCAGCAGCGAGGGGAGTCCCATGACAACACAAACGGAGAAGCCATGA
>JBFMBH010000130.1 GCA_040755095.1 Thermodesulfobacteriota bacterium | reverse complement strand
TGCTGCCAGCCAGACCGAAAATCCTGGTAGAGAAAGGGCACACCGAAGCGTGCCGCCGCCGCTTCCCCGGCCGCCCGAATCGCCTCGTGCTTCTGGTAGCGGCTGTAGAGGAGGGTGCTGGTGAAGGCCTCGGCGGCCATGGCCCGGGCCCGGGCCGCGGCCGCCTCCAGGCGCAGGCGGTAGCAGATCAGGCAGCGCTCCTCCTCGTGGAAGACCACCGCCCGCAGAAACGCCGTCAGGCCGTAGCCGGCCCCGTACGCCATGGGCAGCTCCCGGGCCTGCGCCACGGCCTGCACCGCCTCCAGGCGGCGCTGGTACTCCAGATAGGGGTGGATGTTGGGATTGTCGAAAAAACCGGTGACTGTCCGGCCTTCGGCGCGCAAGCGGTCCAGGGGATAGAGGGTGCAGGGGCCGCAGCAGACGTGCAGGAGCAGGGTCACCGCCCGCCCCCCCCGCCGCGGCCGGGGCCGGCTGCCCGGTCCACCTTGAACAGCCCCGGATCGATGGCGTACTTGTGGATCTTGTAATTGATGATCCTGAGGCTGGTGTCCAGGATGGTGGCCGCCCGGGTCTGGTTGCCCCGGGCCTCTTTGAGGGCATCGATGATGAGCTCCCGCTCGAAGGCCTCCACGGCCGCCGCCAGGGAGGCGCGGGAGCGATCGGGCAGGGAGGCGGCGCTTTGCAGGGTCGGGGGCAGGTGGTAGCTCTTGATGGTGTCCTCGTCGCAGATGAGCACCGCCCGCTCCATGCAGTTCTGCAGCTCCCGGACATTGCCCGGCCAGTGGTACTGGACCAGGAGGTCGATGGCTGGGGTGGAGATGCGCTGGATGGATTTGCCGTTCTCCTCGCTGTACCGGGCCAGGAAATGCTCGGCCAGGAGCAGGATGTCGGTGCGCCGGTCTCTGAGGGGCGGCAGGTAGATGGGAAAGACGTTGAGCCGGTAGTAGAGATCCTCCCGGAAGCTGCCCTGGGCCAGGGCCTGCTCCAGATCCTTGTTGGTGGCGGTGACCAGCCGGACATTGCAGCGGATCGGCCGGACGCCGCCCAGGCGCTGGAATTCCCGGTCCTGGATCACGGACAGCAGCTTCACCTGCACCGCCAGGCCGATGTCGCCGATCTCGTCCAGGAACAGGGTGCCGCCCTCCGCCTGCTCGAAGCGGCCAATCTTCTGGCTGTGGGCGCCGGTGAAGGCCCCCTTCTCATGCCCGAACAGCTCGCTTTCCAGAAGGGTTTCCGGCAGGGCCGAGCAGTTGACCACCACGAAGGGCTTGGCGGCCCGGCCGGAGTTGTAATGGATGGCCCGGGCTACCAGGGTTTTGCCGGTGCCGCTCTCACCCCGCAGGAGCACGGTGGCGTTGGAGCCGGCCACCCGGTGGATCATCTCGAACACCTCCTGCATGCGGCTGGACCGGCTGACGATGGAGCTGATCTCGTATTTTTCGGACAGCTCCCGCCTGAGCTGGGTATTCTCCACCCGCAGCCGCTCCTGCTCGGCATTGACCGCCTGGATGCGGACCACGGTCTGGGCCACCAGGCCGGAGACGATGGTCAGCAGGCGCAGGTCCCAGGAGAAGTCCAGCTGCTCCTCGTAGAGGCGATCCACGGAGAGGGCGCCGATGGTCTGGCCGCCGTGGCGGATGGGCACGCACAGGAAGGAGAGGTCCCGCCGCTGCCGGACATCCCCCCGGGAGCGGGTGCGGTTGAGGAACAAAGGCTCGTCGCTGATACGGGGGACGACGATGGGCTCGCCGGAGGCCACCACCCGGCCGGTAATCCCTTCCCCCACCTTGTATTTGCCCCGGCGGCGGGCCTCGGCAGACAGGCCGGTGGCCACCTCGATCTCCACCTGGCCGGTGACCGGGTTCAGGATGGTGACCGTGCCGTTGGCCAGGCCCTTCTGGGCGGAAAGGATGCCCATGGCCTCTTCCAGACACTGGCGCAGATCCATGGACGCCGCCAGGGCGCGGGTGATCTCATAGAGGCAGGCCAGGTCGGCGGTCTCCCGCGGGGGGGCGACGGTGGCCTCAGGGGTCGGGGTCGGGGCGGCGGGCATGGGGGATGTCCTGGCCGATGGGGGGCAACGGCCGTTGGGCCGCCGCCTGGTCGGGGCATGCGGCGGGCGAGTCGACACTGGCATCTGGCCGCAGGCGGCCAAGGCTCCGGGATTTATCCTCCACCAATAGCGCATCCGGTGCGGTTTCGCCATGGAAAAGCGGTCGATGGCTTCCTGCGCAGCCATCCATCATGGCCCGCTTCTTTTCGTGCTCTCAGTGCCCCGGTGACTTCCCCGGTGACCGGTGAAGTCCACCCCTCCGTCCCCTCGGGCCGCCAAAGCGTCTGGATGAAGCAGCCCACGTCCTGGCGAAAGGTTGGCTGCCGCAAGCCGAAGATGAGATCACTCATCGCTCGGACCCCAGGGCTTGAAGGATCCGTTGGCCGATGGGGGCGAAGGCCTGGTCGGCCGCTGCCTGGGCGGGGCAGGGTGGCAGGCGTCCCAGTACCGGCACCTGGGCGAAGGCGGCGACGGTGCGGGGATTGTCCTCCGCCAGGAGCGCATCCGGGGCGCTTGGACCATCGGAAAAGACCAGACCCAGGATGGGCACCTGGCGCCGCCGCAGGGCCTCCACCGTCAACAGGCTGTGGTTGATGGTGCCCAGGCCGGTACGGGCCACCACCAGGGCAGGAAGCCCGGTTTCGGCCAGGAAGTCGGCCAGGAGCAGATCCCGGGTCAGCGGCACCAGACAGCCGCCGGCGCCTTCTGCCACCAGGAAGGGAAAGAGGCGACCAGCCGCGGCCAGGGCCGCGTGCAGCCGGGCGGGCTCGATGGTGGCACCGGCCTGCTCCGCGGCCAGATGGGGCGAAGCGGGCAAAGGAAAGCTGTAGGGGGCCAGGGTCCGCTCCAAGGCCGGATCCTGAGCGAGACCGGCGGCGGCCAGAGCAAAGGCCAGATCCTCGGATCGGGGAGCGCCGGTGCTGACCAGCTTCAGGTAGCCGGCCTCCCAGCCTTGGGCCCGGAGGAAGCGCACCAGGAGGCAGGCCACGAAGGTCTTGCCCACGCCGGTGTCGGTACCGGTGACCACGAGGCCTCTCACCGCCGGGCCTCCAGGAGGACCAGCTGAATGGTCACCCGGCAGCCGCCGCGGTGCTCCAGGAGCCAGGCATCCAGGTCGGCCAGGAGCCGGCGGGTCAGGATCAGCGGTGGCGGTCCGCCGCCCCGGGTGCCGGTAGCCTTTATGTGGCGCATCAGGTGCAAGGTCGACGGATAGGTCTCCTGCCAGGATCGCTCGGTGACTCGGGCTCCGGGCAGAGCGGCCGCAAAGCAGGCGGCAACCGCAGCCGGGGTCGGGAAGGCCTGGGCCGCCACGGGAATCGGCCGGCCGCACACCGCCTCCAGGGCAGCGGCCAGCTCCTGGAAGGTGCGGGGGCCAAAGAGGGAGGCAGCCAGCACCCCGCGCCGGCGGAGGCGGCCAGCCACCAGGCGGGCGCAGCGCGGAAGATCGGGCAGCCAGTGCAAGGTGGCGTTGGCGGTGATGAGGTCGAAGCTCTGGGCCGGCGCGGCAAGAAAGTCCAGGGCATCGGCCAGGATCAGCCGCACCCGGGGCTGGTGCGCCAGGCGGGCTGCCGCCTGCACCAGCATGGCCGGGGAAAAGTCCAGGGCATAGAGGTCGCTCGCCGGGAAACGGTCGGCCAGAAGGGCGGTGTAGCTGCCGGTGGCGCAGCCCAGCTCCAGCACCCGGCCGGGTGCAAGGCCAGCAGGCAGGGCTTGCAGGAGCTGGCTGGCGGTCGCCGCCTGCACAGAGGCGAAGGTGTCGTAGCTGGCCGCAGCACGGGAGAAGCTCCCGGCCAGGCCCGTGACGCCGGTGGTCATGGCGAGAGGGAAGATGGGGTCGTCAAGGCTGGCTGGCGTTGCCGGTCAGGGCCAGGTCAGGGAAAGACGCTTCTGATCTTGTCGGCCAGGATCTCGGGGGTGAAGGGCTTGACGACGTACTGGCTCACCTTCTCCTGGATGGCGGAGATGATGTTATGCTCCTGGCCCTCGGCGGTGATCATGATGAACGGCAGGCGCCGGAGGGACGGATCGGCCCGGACCTTCTTGAGGAGCTCCAGGCCGGTCATGGTCGGCATGTTCCAGTCCGACAGGACGAGGTCAAAGGGCTCCTGGCGGAGGCGCTCCAAGGCTGTGAAGCCGTCGTTGGCCTCGTGCACATTGGTGAAGCCCATGGCCTGGAGGTTGTTTCTGAGGATGCGGCGCATGGTGGCAAAGTCGTCCACCACCAGGATCTTCATGGCCGTATCGGCGGGCATCAGGATCGAGTCTCCCGTCAAGAAGGTGGCGTGCGGGTCTTGGGCCGGGCTCAACTGCCGCCGCTGGCCGGCGTTCCCCGGGCATCCTCCATCTTGGCCCCCCGGGTCTTGGCCCGGTCGAGCAGGATGCCGTCGATCTCCGCCGCCGCCAGATCCGCTGAATAGAGATCGGCCCCCCGGAAGTCGGCCTTCCGGCAGTTGGCCCGCCGCAAGGAGGCATGCTGGAGGCTGGCCTCCTGGAAGTCCGCCGCCTTCAGATAGGCACCTTCCAGGTTGGCCCGCATCAGGCTGGCGGCGCGGAAGCTGGCCTCACCCAGGAACGCCTTCTCCAGGAGCGCCCGGTGCAGATCCGCCTCCTGGAACCGGGCGCCCTTGGCGTAGACCTTCTTGAGATTGGCCGCCACCAGCTGCGCCTTGTCCAGGATGGCCCCGGCCAGGTCCGCACCCTCCAGATCCGCCCACTCCAGATCGGCACCGGTCAGATCGGCCTGCCGCAGGGAGGCCCGGACCAGACAAGCCTCCTTCAGCTCCGCACGGACCAGGTGGACGGCCGTCAGGTCGGCGGTCTCCAGGTTGGCCGATTCCAGCTTGGCGCCCTCCAGGCGGCCACCGGCCAGGTTGGCACCGAAGAGCCGGGCCCAGGTCAGCCGCGCCTCGGACAGGTCGGCCCCTTCCAGACGGGCATGGGTCAGATCGGCCCCTTCCAGGTCGGCACTGGGCAAAGAGGCCTGCCGCAGGTCCGCCCCGGTGAGATCGCAGCCGGGGCAGGCCCGCTGAGCCTGCAGGCGGGCCACGTCGTTGGGATTGAAGGCCAGGGCCCGCTCCGCGGCCAGGAGGCCGACGGCGAGCAGGATGGCAAGAAGAAGGTGGGTGCGCATGGCTGGCAGGTGGGGACGTCGACGGCAGCGGCCGGCTGGCGGGCTCAGTGCAGCCGGGCCTCGTCGGTCCCGAGCACGGGCTGGTCCCGGTGCTGCTGCATGTAGCGGGCGATGGCGGTCTTGACCGTCCGGTCCATCTTCACGAAGGAGGCGGCGATGGCGTACCAGTCAGGGGCTGCCTCCTCGGCCCGCAGAACGGTGCCCACCACCACCAGAGGCAGATCCCGGTCGATGGGGATGGTGAGCTGGATCCGGGATCCGGGCGCCAGAGCGCTCTTGGTCTCGAAGAGCACGCCGCCCATGCTGATATCCCGGCCCCGGGGGGCCACTGCCCGCCGCTCCCGGCGGTCCAGGCTGCGGACCCGCAGCGGCCCGGCGTAGGGCACCCGGTGATGGCGGCGCCGGTGGTCCAGGCTGTCGCCGGCACCGAGAACCCGGTTCTTGCCCGCGGCCTTGGCGTCGGCCAGGGCCAGATCGGCCAGCCGAATCAGCTCGGTGGCCGAGGTCAAAGGGGGCGGCAAGGCGGCGACCCCACCGCTGACCGTCACCTGCAGCTGATGGCCGTCCGTGGCCAAGGCGATGGCGGCCACCTGGCGGCGGATCCGCTCGGCCAGGCACAAGGCATCGGCCTCCCCGGTCTCGGGCAGGACCAGAACCAGCTCTTCACCCCCGTAGCGGCCGGCGGTATCCTCCTCCCGCTTCTCGGCCAGGATGGCCGAGGCCACCTCCCGGAGCACCTGGTCACCGGCCTGATGGCCGCAGGTGTCGTTGATGGCCTTGAAGTCATCCAGGTCCAGGAGGCACAGGGCCAGCTCCTTGTCATGACGCCGGGCCCGGGCCACTTCCCGGGCCAGGGCTTCGTCGAAGCACTGCCGGTTCAAGAGGCCCGTGAGGCCATCCAGCCGGGAATCCCGCATCAGCCTCTGGTAGAGCTCGCTCTCCACGAGCATGGGGCTCTTCAGGCCTGGCTGGCCGCTCAGAAGATGCTCGCAGACCGCGGTATGGAGGCTCACCGGCCGGCCCAGGCCCTGGCTCATCTCGGATTTGAGGGCGCGGATGGCGGTCCAGGCGGCCAGGGCTGGCTCGGCCTCCAGATGGAGACCGGCCATGGCCTGGAGGATGGCCTGACAGGCCGGGCCACCATGCCGGGCGACCAGGGCGTCCAGGCCCTCGGTGCGGGTCTCATCATCGTTGGCCTCCAGGCAGGTCAGGACTGCCTGCGGAATTCGGTCCATGAAGCCCTCCCCCACAGCATAAAGCCCAAGTCGGAAATCCGGGCAGAGCGCAACCCGCTGCTCGCGCCAACAGCCCGAGCAGCGCTTGCACAAGGGCATGATCGCTCAGGATGTTTCCTACTCGGCACCGGGGAAGAAGTCAAGGTGGAAGTTGCCTGCCGGCGGCCGGCAACGCCTCGTCAGCCGTTGTCGGGAAAGAGGTCGGGGTAGAGCTTCCGGACACAGTCCGGGCAGATGCCGTGGGAGAAATCGGCCTCGGAGTGGTCCCGGATGTAGCATTCGATCTGCTGCCAGTATCCCTGGTCGTCCCGGATCCGCTTGCAGCTGGCGCAGATGGGCAACAAGCCCGACAGGAGCTTCACCTTGGCCAGGGCCGCCCGCAGCTCGACGAGCAGGGTCTCCCGCTCCTCCTGCAGGGCCCGGGCCTGCCGCCGGATCTCGACGGCCTCTGCGCACTTGCCCAGCACGGCCAGAAGCCTGTCCGTCTCCACCGGCTTGAGGACGAAGCCGTCCACACCCGCGTCGATCGCTGCCAAGAGGTTGGCGGTGTCGCTGTGCGCCGTGGTGACGATGATCTTGGCCCCCCAGTCCAGGCGCTTGATGGCCTGGGCCATGGCGATGCCGTCCAGGTGCGGCATGCGGATGTCGGTCACCACCAGCTCCGGCCGGTGCGCCTGGTACAGGCTCAAGCCTTCCAGGCCGTCGGCAGCGGTAAGGAGCTGCGACACCCGCCGGCCCAGGAAGCGGGCCAACTCCTGCCGGGTGCCAGGCTCGTCCTCCACATAGAGCACCGAGATGGCAAAGACAGGGCTATCCGGCATCGGCTGCCTCCTGGCATGCCGCCGGCAGCGGCGCGGCCGGCAGCTGGATGGTGAAGACCGCCCCGGCTTCGGAGCCTTCCGCAGTCAGGGTGCCTCCCATGTGCTCCTCGATGATGACCCGGGACAGGTAGAGCCCAATGCCGGTGCCGCCCAGGCCCGGGCCCTTGGTGGTGAAGTAGGGCTCGAAGATCCGGTCCATGATGGCCGCCGGGATGCCGCCGCCGTTGTCTGCCACCTGGATGGTGAGCCTGGTGGGGGTGCGGGAGAATTCGAAGAGGATGCGGCCGGTCTCGCCGGCAGCAAAACCGCCCCGCCGGGCCTTGGCGATAATGGCGTCCTTGGCATTGTTCACCAGGTTCAGGAGCACGTGCTCCAGCTCGTTGCGGAAGCCGGTGACGGTCTTGGCCGGGCAGGCTTCGATGGCGGCGACGGTGTCGAAACAAACGCCGTGGGTGTGGCAGACAAAGGCGCAGCGGATGCCGTGGGCCGCCAGCTGGGCGGAAAATAGGCTGACCACCTCCCCGGCGGCGGCCATGGCGTCAAAGACCTGGCGCTCCTTGTCCGGCAGAAAGAAGCCGCGGAAGTCGTCGATGGTGCGGGACATGTGGCGGACCTGGGCCAGGGCCTTGTCCGTGGTCTCGTCCAGGAGCGCCTGATTGAGCTCACCGAACTGCCAGGCATCCCGGATGTTCTGCACGCACAGCCCCAGGGTGTTCAGGGGCTGGCGCCACTGGTGGGCGATGGCGCCCAGCATCTCGCCCATGGCCGCCAGCTTGGACTGCTGGACCAGAAGCTGCTCGTGCTTGCGGCGACCGGCAATCTCCGCCTCCACCCGCCGCTCCAGGTTGGCGGTGAGGTCTTCCAGCTGCCGGGTCTTGTCGAGAAGCGCCCGCTCCGCCTCCAGGCGGCTGGTGACGTCGTGGACGATGGAGTAGAGAACCGTGCCGCCCTCCCAGGTCGCCGGCCCGGAGTAGACCTCCACCTCCCGGATCGAGCCATCCGCCCGGCGGTGCTGGAAGCGGAAGAGGTGGCGCTCCTCGGTGTGGGCCCTGGCCATCTCGGCCTGCACGGTTTCCGGTGGCAGGGTGTTGATCTCCATGACGGTCATGGCGCGGAGCGTCTCCCGGCTCCAGCCATAGAAGACGGCCGCCGCCGGGTTGGCGTCGACGATCCGGCCCGTTGCCGGGTCGATGATCAGGGACACCACGTGCAGGTTCTCGAACAGGCTCCGGAAGCGGGCCTCACTCTCCCGCAGCCGGTCCTCCATGACCTTGCGCCGGGTGATGTCCCGGGAGATGCCGGTGAGGCCGACGGCCTTGCCGTCTGGTCCCAGGAGGTAGGAGGTGGAGATCTCGGTCCACACCGTGCTGCCGTCCTTGGCCGGATGGGCCACCTGCCGGATCGGGCCCCGGGGATTGGTGCGGCCGGCGGCGAATTCCGCCACCGCCTGCCCGATCCAGGTGCGGGCCGCAGCCAGGGACTCGGGGGTGAACACCGTCGCAAAGGGACGGGCCATGATCTCCTGCGGGGTGAAGCCCAGAAGCTGCGCCACGGAGGGGCTGATATAGGTGAAGCGCATGGTGGCCAGATCGATCCGCCAGGCCACATCCGAGGAGTTCTCGGCCAGCAGCCGATACTCCTCCCGGCTGGCCGCCAGCTGCCGGGTCCTTTCCTGGACCCGTCCCTCCAGCTCGACATTGAGGGCCTGGATCTCCTGAAACTGCCGCCGGAGCATGGCTGCCATGTCCTGGAAGCTGGCCAGGAAGAGCCCGGCCTCGGCCACATCCGGCTCCGGCCAGGGGATCGGCGCGCCGGCGGCCACCCGGGCCGGCAGGTCCCGGGAGATGCCGGCCAGGGTCGCCAAGGTGGCGACCGCCCGGCGGCTGGTGAGCCAGGCCACGGCCATGGCGCCCAGGAGGAGGGCCAAGAGCTGGGCCAGGTAGCCGGCATAGCGGTCGCGGACCTCCTGTTGGAAGGGGGCGATGGGCTGGTCCAGCATCAGGGTCCATTCGGCAAGGCTGCCGATGGGGTATTCGGCCACGTAGAAGGCATGCTGCCAGCGGCCCGCTACCGGGGCACTCTGCCTGGCCCGTGGCAGCCAGGCGCGCAGGCCTGCGGCCAGAACGATCGGCTCGCCCTCGCCCCGGGCAAAGTCGGTCATGATCGCTGCCCCCGGCCGGTTGCTGGCGATGATGTGGCTGTGCCGGTCCACGAGGGCGAAGAGCAGGCCGGGCAGGGAGTGGGCCTGCACGTTCACCGCGATGCTCTCCTTCATCCGCTCCAGGTCGAGGGCGCCGCCGATGAAGCCGGCAAAGGCGCCATCCCGCAGCACCGGCGCCAGCACCGCGGCGATCGGCCGAGGCGCGCCCACCCGGGCGAGCATGGTCTCCGAGAGCATGGGCTGAAGTCGCCCCTTGAGAATCGGCAGGTAGGACCGGTCCGAGAAGTGGAGGCCCAGGCTGGTCTGGCCCAGCTCGTCCGTGAGCGGGGCAAAGGCGATGCTCACCGCCGTCTCGTCCATGAGGCCGAGGAGCACGAAATCCGGGTCCTCGATCAGGACCTCCTCCAGGCGGCTTTGCATCTGTGCTGTTGGCAAGGTGGCGGCCAGGGCAGCCAGATGGACGACGCGGCGGCGGTGGGCCTCCAGTTGGGCCTCGACGCTGGTGGCCACCCGGCGGCAGACCAGGTGGAAGGCGCCCTGCACCGCCCGCTCCATGCGCCGGACCTCGTTTCTTGACTGCAGGGCCACAAGCAACAGGGAGGGGGTGAGGAGAAAGAGCATGAGGAAGTTGAACACCACCTCCCGGAAGGCGGGTGGCGGCAGGCCCAGGCGGCGGCCGACCGGCAGGAAGGCCAGCCGGGCGGCAACCGTATTGCCGACGCCGTTCAGGGCTCCCTTGAGGGCGATGATCGTGGCGTCGGTGGCCGGCATTCCCATGACGCCCCCATGGGCGAGGAGCAGAAGGGGCATGCCCAGGCCCAGCCAGAACAGGGTGTCGGCCACGACCAGCTGCACCCCCCGGCGCCAGAACAGGAGGCCCACCACCGCGGCCTCGGCGGTCATGGTCACCATCGCCCAGGGGTGGCCCCAGTTGGGCCAGGTGATGCTGCTGGCCACCAGCCCGGCCGCTGCCCCCCAGCCCGGGCCCAAAGCCTGTACCGCCAGCATGGTGAAGGCGCTGCCCCAGACCAGCTCGATGCCGAAGAAGAGCTCGCAACCGAGGGCGTTGCCCGCCAGGCCGGCAGCAGCCAGGAGCAGCAACAGGGGCAGGGGGCGCCTGATCCGTCCAGGCTCGGCTTCGGCAGCGGCGCTCATGGCCCAGGACTCCGTAGGCTCCGGGGGGCGGCGGGTGGCATCTTTGCCGGGTGCGGCCCGGAGCAGCGGGGCCCTTCTGGCCAGGAGTCCGGTGCACCCGCCGGCCAACGACAGGATGGCGCTATCGTAGCACGGGACCAGGTCGGGCCGGGGGAAAAAGCTGGGGCCGCCAGGCCGGCAGCCCGGCCACGCCGCAGCGGATGATTCCGCGCGGAGAAAGAAAAAGGCCCCGGAACGGTCCGGGGCCCTGGTGTTGGCGAAGGGAAGGCTGTCGGGCGCCTGGCGAGGCGCCGGCCAGACGCTACTGCCGGGAGCGCTGCCTCTCTTCCTCCCATTTCTCTTCCACAAACCGTTTGGGCAGGACGACACTCTGGCAGGACGCCTGATCCTCGTCCGCATCGCCATCCTCCAGCAGCGCCTGCCAGGTGATGACGCCGGCCCGGGTCGGGGTGTAGGTGAACTGCAGGGTCTTGCGGCCTTTGCCGGGCTCGTCGAAGACCTGCACGCCATCGGCGGGGGTGACCGGGATGGCCACCTCGCCCTGGGTGCCGGACATCTTCAGCACCGCGCCGGGATCGGTGTCGCCCTGGTTCTGGATGCTGACCCGCAGCTTGATGGGCGCCCGGTCCTGCCGCTCCTCGCTGCTGCGACCCCGGCGGTGGTCGCCGCCCTTTCGGGGATCCACGATCGCGTAGCTGGTGCACCGGAACTTCTCGATGACGTAATCGGTCAGCACGGTGGGCCGGCAGGCGGGATCGGCGGTGTCGGCTAAGCCGTTGCAGTCGTTGTCGAAGCCATCGGTGCAGGCTTCGCCAGCACCGGGGAAGACGGCAGGGCTGGCATCATCGCAGTCCACCGGGCCGCAGTCGCCGCCATCGGCAGCAAAGCCATCGCCATCCTGGTCGGTGCAGCCGGCCGGGCAGCCGATTGCTGCCGGATCAGCGGCATCGATGAGGCCGTTGCAGTCGTTGTCCAGGCCATCGGTGCAGGTTTCGACCGCGCCGGGATAGACGGCGGCGCTGTTGTCGTTGCAGTCGGCCGGGCCGCAGTCGCCGCCCTCGGCGGCAAAGCCGTCGCCGTCCTGGTCGGTGCAGATCGGCGGACAGCCGGCGGCGGCCGGATCAGCGGCATCGATGAGGCCGTTGCAGTCGTTGTCCAGGCCGTCGGTGCAGGTTTCGACCGCGCCGGGGTAAGCCGCGGCGCTGTTGTCGTTGCAGTCGGCCGGGCCGCAGTCGCCGCCCTCGGCGGCAAAGCCGTCGCCATCCTGGTCGGTGCAGACCGCCGGGGCCACAACCGTAAACGCGTTGGTGGCGACGATCTCCTCGCCATGGCCGGGGTTGTTCGGATCCGGGGTCCAGTCCGGGCCGAAGAAGCCGCTGCTCCGGTCAAAGTCATTGCCGTACCAGGAGGCAGCGTAGGTGTAGGTGCCGGGAGCCGCTGGTGCTGCCGCGGTCAGGCGCACCGGACCCGGGAAGGCGTCGCCGTTGCCGCAGCCGGCGTCCGGCAGGGACGGGTTGTCGCAGGGCCCGGAGCTGGTGGCCACCCGGTTGCCCGCCTCGTCGTAGAGCAGGACGCGGACCCAGCCGGGCCGGTAGCCGCCGGTGACCGCGACCACCATGGCCTCGCCCGGGGCGTAGCTGGTCTTGTCGGTGGTGGCGGTAAGGTTAAGCCGGCTGGCTCCGCCCGAGGCCCGGACACCGTGGTAATGGCAGCCGGCACAGGAGGCCGAATCGTCGGAATGGCAGGGCAGACAGTTGCCGGTGAAGTAGCTGGAAACGGCACCGGCCTCCGCGGCCAGGAAGCCGGAGGCAACGGCGGCCACCAGCAGTGAAGCAAACGTGGCATGCTGACGCATGGGATCTCTCTCCCTCAACAGGTGAATGGGCATGGCGGGCGGGCGGCGGCCAGGACCCGCGTCCTGGTCTTTGCCCGCATCGTATTGATCACCGATTTTCGCGGACCCTGAAATCGTCACTCAGGGATAACATTCTCGCCTTGGGGAACCCTTGTAGATGCTGTCGTGGAGCCATTGAAGCGAATTTCGCCGCTCTTATATCGTTATTGAGTATG
>JBFMBH010000129.1 GCA_040755095.1 Thermodesulfobacteriota bacterium | reverse complement strand
CTTGACCCGGAACGGCCGGTGATGCTCAGCACCAACTGCGTGACCCGGGAGGAGTTCGCCGCCTTCTTCACGGAAGGGGCCTTCGACATCCTGGAGATGCACGCCTACGTCAACCCGCAGGTGGGCGACCGCCAGCGCCAGCAGATCGCCTCCTTCCTGGCGGTACGGCGGGGGCGCTACCCGCTGATCGTCTCCCTGCGGGCCTTCGAGGGCGCGGGCTGGCAGCCGCTTCCTCCCGGCAGCCTCGCCGCCCAGCGGGAGTTCTATCGCCAGCAGCAGGACCTGACCGAGAACCTCGGCTTCTACGGCTGGGATCTCTCCCCCAACCGGGGGCTGAGGCAGGTGGAGCGGCTGCGGCAGGAGCTTCTTGCGCTGATGCTCTGAGGCTGGAAACGGCCCCTGCCGCCCTTCCCTACCCGGCCAGCGGCCGCACAGGGCAAGAATCAGCGCTGGCGGCGGAAGAGACTGCCCGCACTGGGTACCGGCGGCGTGGGATCGCCCTGCCGGGAGCCGAGGACGAACTAGGCGCACCAGGCATCCGGCTTGATCCAGTTCCAGAGAATGCCGGGGATGGCCAGCTCCGGCCCGGCTGTCCAAACCGGGATGAACCGGTAGCCCCGGCCGAGGATTACCCACCATCCGGGAGTTGCGGAGCCTGGTGGCTCACGACCGCCTGTTCCAGCGGTGGACCGGCGCTTCTTCCCGGGCACCCGGGAGGCCAGCTACTGGACAGCCACCACCGTGGCCGCTATCCGCTTTATGCCTGGCGGGTGGACTGCGACGACGGGTTCGACAGCTTCGACTTCAAGACCAACCGGCTCGCCGCCCCGGACCTGCGACCGACCTTGCGGCCCGGCCGCACTGTGCTGCGCTGGAGCTCGGTCCCGGGCGCCAGCGGGTACGCCTTGCTCCTGGCCCGATTCCCGCGCCCGACCTGGGTGCAGCTCTTCCCTCTCGGCAACCGTACTGAAGTAGTGTTCCCGCTCCCCGCCGACATGTCCCTCTGGGGGCGGTGCGCGCGGACTGCGGCAGCAGCCACGGCCCCCGGTCGCCGGTCCTGATCCTGCGGGCCAACCCTTGAAGGGACACGGCCATCAGAACGTTCTCACCACTGCCCGACCCTTTGGCCGACCAGCATCGCGCCCCCCGGTTAACCCTCCTGCCATTCATGCTCGGGGGGGTGGAGGTTCAGGATCATTCCGCGGGGGGAGTCACCGGGATCCCGCTCCCCGGCTCGGCAGCAAGCCCCGGAGCCCCCGGCCGACGATACCGGCCAAGCGCCGCCAGTACGCTGCCACGAGCCTTGCCGGGGTGTCTGCCGTGAGGGATGCTCGCATGAAGGCTGGCGAGGGGACAAGCCAACCGGCCAGGTAGCGCAGTCGGTTGCCCCAGCCCGGGACCTGACCGAGCATCCGCCAGCGCTCGACCAGCCAGCGGCCGTCCTCGCCGGCACCGGATGGTGACGAGCCGACGGCAGCACAGCTTTCCAGACAGAGCCGGCGCCAGGGCCAGGCCGGACCCAGCCCACCGGCCGTGGCCGGATCGCCGAGGGCCGCCACCGCCAGGGCCAGGGCGCCACGGGCCTCGGGATCGTCCACATCCTCGCCGCCCGATCGCCAGGATGGCGCGCCCCAGGCCAAGGCCAGATCCAGGTAGAGGAGAAGCGGCAGGCCGCCGTCCGCCGCGTGATAGAGAAGATGGGCGAGAAGCAGGCGCAGCTCGTCCTCGGGGGCGAGGAAAGCCACCCCGGGCCAGCCTGGCGTCGCCTGGATCCGGGACCAGATCGCCGCTGTCAATGCTGGCGGTAGAAGTCTGGGGTGCCAGTCAAAGGAAGGGTGGATCTCCACCTTGACGTCGCTGTCGACCAGAAGCAGAGGGGGAAGGTGTCCCCAGGCCGGCCGGCGGCCCTCCAGGCAACCCAGGCGCAGGTCCATCTGGTGGTGGAAGCGAGAAAGGGGTGGATCACCGGGAAAGTCGAGGGCCAGCCCGCTTGCCACCAGCGCGTGCCGGGCGCGGCCGGCGTCGGGTCCGGCGACCCACAGATCCAGATCCGACATGGACCGCTGGCCAGGATCCGGATAGAGCCGCAGAATCAGGGAGGCCCCCTTGACCGGCACCGCCACCAGGCCAAGACCTGCCAGCTGCCGGCCGATGGCCGCCAGGCCGGCCATGAGGCGGCGGTTGGCGGCCCTGGTCGCCAGATGATGCATGGCCAGGGTGCGGGCGATCTCAGCAGGGGGTGACGGCGACAACTGGCCTATGCGGCTGCCCAGGAAGGCGGCCACCCGGTTTCGCCGGGCGAGGAGTATTACGGCTTGCCAATCGCGGACCGCCGCCGGCCGTCCGGCCACCAGATCAACCAGGGCTTGCTGGGCAGGATCAAGGGTGTTTCCCGGGGCGGCTGCAGGCATGGCTCAGCTTCTCGGCTGTGCAAGCGGCGACGGCCGTCGCCCTTTCCTCCGCCTCAGGAGCGAACGGCGATAGCCCAGATGGTCCTCACAATCAGGAGCAGATCCAAAGCCAGGGAGCGTTTGCGGACATAGCGGCGGTAGTGGGCGAGCTTGATGGGCAGGATGGTCTCCAGGTAAGCCCGATGGGGATCGCCCGCCTCGGCCAGGATGCGGCTCTCTTCCTTGAATTCGATGGAGGCGAAGTCGGTGATGCCGGGGGGAGTGCTCAAGACCTCCTCCCGGACCTCTGGCGGATACAGGGCTACGTATTCCGGGACCTCAGGCCGTGGACCTACCAGGCTCATGTCGCCCTTGACCACATTGAGGAGCTGCGGCAGCTCGTCCAGCTTGGACTGGCGCAGGAAACGGCCGCTACGGGTGATCCTCGGATCGTCACCGACCGTGATCTTGGGGCCTCTGGCCTCGGCGTCCACCACCATGGTCCGAAACTTGAGAACAAAGAACGGCCGGCCGCCCTTCCCTACCCGCCGCTGGCGGAACAGCACCGGTCCAGGGCTGTCGAAACGGATCCAAAGAGCGATGCCCAGGAGGAGCGGCGAGAGAAGCAGAAGGCCAGGGATGGTCAAGGCCAGATCGAAAAGCCGCTTGGCCGTCATGCCTGGTACCGGAGAAGAATGCCCCGCACCGCCGCGATCACCCGCTCCACGTCCTCGTCGGTCATCTTCGGGTAGATGGGCAGGCTCACCGCCCGTTGGTAGACCCCGTAAGCCTCGGGAAAATCCTCGGGCTGCAGGCCGTACCGGTCCCGCCAGTACGGTTGAAGGTGCAGGGGGATGAAATGGACGCTGGTGCCGATGCCGGCCTCGCACATCAGCTCAATGAAGCGGTCCCGGCCGATGGCGAGGGAGGGAAGATCGAGCTGGATGACGAACAGGTGCCAGGCATGAGTTTCCTGGGGTCGCACCACCGCCGGCAGCCGCAAGGGCAGATCCCGGAAGGCCTCGGCATAGCGCCCGGCGATCCAGGCCCGGCGGGCCTGGAAGGCGTTGACCTTGCGCAGCTGATGGATGCCGATGGCGGCTGCCAAGTCGGTCATGTTGTACTTGAAGCCGGGCGCCACCACCTCGTAGTACCAGGAGGGTCGGGTGGCCGAGTAGCGATCGAAGACGTCCCGGTTGATGCCGTGCAGCCGCATGGTGGAAATTCGCTCGGCATGAGCCGGGTTGTCCGTCACCACCATTCCACCCTCGCCGGTGGCCAGAGTCTTGGTGACATAAAAGCTGAAGACGGTGAGGTCCCCGAAACCGCCGATCAGGCGACCGTCCCAGGTGGTCGGCAGTGCGTGAGCAGCATCCTCTACGATGCGGGCGCCATGCCGGGCGGCGAGGGTGCCCAAGGCCGCCATGTCGCAGGCTTGGCCGGCAAAATGGACCGGCATAATCGCCCTGACTTCTGGATGGCGGGCCAGGGCCGTGGCTGCCTGGGTGGGATCCAGATTGCACGTTCCGGGCTCGATGTCGGCGAATACCACGTCCGCCCTGAGATAGCGCACCACCTCGGCAGTGGCCGTGAAGGTGTACGGGCTGGTGAGCACCCGGTCGCCGGGCCCGATGCCGATGGCCTCCAGGGCCAGGTGCAGCCCGGCGGTGGCGCTGTTCACGGCCAGGGCATAGCGGCCACCGACAAAGGCCGCGAATTCCTGCTCGAAGGCACGAGCCCGGGGGCCGGTGGTGAGCCAGCCGGATCGCATCACCGCCGTCACCTCGGCGATCTCCTCCTCACCGAGGAGAGGCAGGGCAAAAGGCAGGAATGCCGGGGTCGCGGGCATGGTGGTGTGCAGGGTCGGTCGGCGGTGGCCCGTTCACACGCCGGTGGGGGGAGCGGGGCCGTCGAGCTGTTTTTCGAAGTAGATGGATTGGTCGGTCTCCCGCGCCGCCAGAAAAGCGTTGCGCCGATAGAAGGCGATGGCCGGGGTATTGCTTCTCTTCACGAACAGCCCATAGGCAGGCACGCCATCCCGCCGGAGCTGTATTTCCAGATGCTCCAGGAGCGCCTGGCCGATGCCGCGACGCTGCTGGTTTGCGGCCACGGCGATGGACAAGATCTTGACCGCCACTACCGGCTCCTCTTTGGCGGTGATCCGGTGCATGAGGCCGACAACGCTGGAGCGCAAGAACGAAGGGTGGCGAAGAACAGTGGCGAGCAGACCCAGCTTGTTGCCCCATAAAAAGACGTTCACTGCCTGCCGGGTGTGCTCACCGGCAAGCAGGAACCCCGCCACCTGTCCCCGCAGGCAAGCCACAAAGCAGTACCGGTTGGTGGTGAGCACCTGCCGGTACAGCTCATGGAGCAGCCTCGGCGAGTACCGGGAGGTGACGTGATCCTCCTGGTACGATCCCTTGTGGATCTCGACCACGGCCGACAGATCCTGTTGCGTCATGGGACGTATGGTCAAGTCCATGCCGGGTTCCTTCGCGTCATCACTTCGCTCCAGCAGGAACAGGTGGCCGGCATGCCAGGTGTCCCGCCCCTGGGGGTCGAGCCCGTGGGAGGAGGCCGCACCTGGCACGGCTGTGCCGGTGTTGTTAGTCTACTCTCCCAAGGCATGATGGGTAAGCCCCGGGCGCGTCCGTCCGCGTTGGTGTTGCCAGTTGTCGTTCCGGAGCCTGCCACCACCGGCAGGTCCTGGTCAGAAGTAATCCATGGCCCCCCAACTGTGGCGCCAGAAGGATGCCTCCTGGAGGGTCTCCGGCAGGGCCGGGTTGAGGACTTTGATGATGCCCTTGAAGCGGTGATCGGTCTTCACGAAGCCCAGCCTGGGCAGCACGGGGGCCAGTGGGCCGTTCTCATCGGCAACACAGGCTACCAGCGCCAGGCCGGCGTGTTCTGCAAGCTCCACCAGCCGTCGGCCCAGGGCCAGAGACGCCGGCCGCTCGGCCGCCGGCTCGGTCACCACCTCGTAGATGGCCAGTCCTGGTGCCCCCTGGATCTCCCGGCGACCGCAGACGGCAAAACCCAGCAGGCGGCCCTGCCGCCGGGCCGTCAAAAAGCGGAAGCCATTGCCACCGGCCACCGGCGCCGGCGCGTATTTCCAGGCCAGCTGCCGAAGATCCTTCAGGATCTCGTATTGGCGCCTGTCCCGGCGGGCAACCGCCAGGGCTTCGGCCTCCGCGGGCGGCCGGTCCACCTCCCGGACGACCACCCCTGCGGCTTCTTTCAGCCCCCTGCCTGCCAGCCATCGGCCCAGGCGCAGCAGGCCACGGCCGGTGATTGCCCGGCACCACGGCCGGTCCAGGGCCGGAAGCCGATGGCCCAGCAAGCGCCCCAGATGGAGGGGCGCGACGTAGCTCACCCCGTCCCCCATGCGGCGGTAGCCGATCTTCATCTCGGTTTGCAGCACCCGCTCGTTCAAGGTATAGCCGAAGACCAGATCGACGCCGGAGGCGGCCAGGGATTCGAAGGCGACGTGGCTGATGTTGGTGTAGATGCCTCGCCGCCGGTAGTCGGGATCGGTCATGGCATTCCCGGCCTGCACCCCGAGATACTGGCCCCCGTGGCCGATCAGCCGTTCAGACAGGAAGCTCAGCGCCCCCACCACCCGGTCGCCGTCGCTGGCGGTGAAGAGGTGGCCGGGACCGGACGGGCTGCCGTTGACCCAGCGCCAGTAGGCGGCAAAGGAGCCCTGCCAATAGCCGTCCGGGAAAGTTCGACGAAACAGGTCGTTGACCCCATCCAGGGAATCGGCCGGCGCCACGGCCCGGTAGGTGAGCCCTTCAATAACCGTCGACGGTAGCGAAACCGGGGGAACCGGATGCATTCTCAGGGACACGAACGGAACCCTCACGCCGGCTCGTCACTGCCGTCCAGATACCAGACCCGCAACAGGCCGTCTCCGTCCACCTCGGCGTTGGCTGGCAGCACCCAGCTCGGATTGTGGGCCAGGCGGTCCGCCATCCGGTACTGGCTCTGTAACAGAAGCCAGCCGTCCCGGCGCGCGCGGATCACCCCCTCGTAGAAGGTGATCTTGCCGATGTCAGTCATGGCCGCAAACATGGGCTTGGCTCGGCCGGAGATGAGACCGCCCATGACCAGCTGGCGGATGAGACGGATACCCGTGTCGACGCTGGTGCGAAGGTGGTGGATACCCCGCATCGGCACACAATGGAACAGGTAGTGGGGCTCCAGATCATGGACGCGCATGAGATCATAGAGCCGCACGAGGGTGTCGATGTCGTCGTTGACCCCTTTCAGTAGGACATTCTGGGAGTAGATCTTGATGCCCAGGTCGCGAACGCGTTTGAAGATGGCGCAGGTCTCCGGGAAGAACTCGACCGGATGGCTGATTTGGGTTGCGATCTCGAACCGGACCTCCGGCTTGTTGCGGAACACCGCAAACACCGCGTCATCGACCTTTTGAGGGTACTGGGTCATGAGACGGGAGCCGATACGGAAGGTGCGGACGTTGGGCGCATGCTCCAGGAGGGCCTCGATGAGAAAATTGAGGCGCTTGGGGATCATGAGGGGATCGCCGCCGGTGATCAGGACCTCGTTGACCTCATCCCGCCGCTCCGGCGCCCCGCAGAACTTGGCAATCTCGGTAATCTGCGCCTCGGTCAACGTGTGGCGGGGATAGTGGCTGCGCAGGCAGTACCGGCAATGGGCAGCGCAGACGAAGGTCGGCTCGATGACGATGGTGTGCCGGTACAGGCGCTCCATGCCATGCAGGGCCTCGCCGTGGCTCTCCACCTCCAGGCCGGCCTCGTAATGCTTGACGTTGTTCTCCAGGCCTTCCAGGGCCTCCCGGTCATCCCGGAGGTACTGGCGGGCCAGGCCCAGGTATTGCTGGGATCCGGGGCCGAAGGTCGCGTGCAGCTCCTCCAGCTTCAGCCGCAGGAAGGGCGACAGCTTCTCGTCAAACTGGCGAGTTGGCTTATTCATCGATGACGCTCCCGGTATTCTTGCGGAGGAAGCGGGCCGGAACGCCAACGTAGACACCGTTCGCCTCCAGATCCTTCACCACCACGCAACCTTGGCCGACCACCACATTCCGGCCGATGGTGACGCCGTTACGCACTGTGGCCCCCGGTGCCAGCCAGGCGCCAGTGGCGATCCGCACCTCTCGTCCGACGATGACGCCGGCGGTGACCATGCAATGATCGGCTACCAGGCTGCCGCCGCCGATGTGGACCAGGTCGTCAATCTTGGTGTCGGCACCGATGATCGTGTCCCTGATCTCCGATCGCTCCACCGTGGCGTTGGCGCCGATCCAGACCCGGTCGCCGATGTGGATGGTACCCAGCTGCGGGACGTGCATCGGCCTTCCATTCAGGCTGGCGACAAAGGCATACCCCTCGGTGCCGATGACGGTGTTGCTCTTGATGACGCAGTCGCTGCCGATAGTCACGGGGCCGACGACCACCACATTGTTCATGATGACGCTGTTGCGGCCGATCGTCACTCCCGGGCCGATGGCAGCGTTAGCTGCAATGAGCACGTTACGCTCGATCGACGCGCCTGGATCCACCTGGGCGATGGGATGGATGCGGTGCTCCAGCTCTTGGAGGAAGAACTCGTGCATGACCACCGCAAAGTCCAGGCGGGGGTTGGCCGACAGGATGAAAGCCGAGCGGGGTGATGTCGGCACAGGAGACGGTGTAATAACCAGGACCTCTGCCGTGCCCCCCCAATCGATATCCCCGGCCTGTGCCGCATCCTCGAGATAGATGAGGGACTGGGCGACCGGGCTGCTGCCCGACCCTGGACCCTGAACGGCGAAATCGGCACCGTGCAGCTCGGCATTGAGGTAGTCGGCGATCTCCGATGCCTGAATCGTGCTCGCTCGTTTGATATACATGTTCCCTCCTTCCGGGAGTGTGCCGCCAACCAGCCTAGACTGGTCCCGGGGATGTCCTTTCAGAGCCCGCGACGAATCCGCTTGCTCTTGCCTTCGGTCCTGGGCAGGGAGCCGGCGGGCAGCAACTCCAGCTCCGGCCGGATGGTCAGGCGCCGGGTGAGCGCTGCCAGCAGCCGGGCATGGCAGTCTGCTGCCGCCTCGGCGCGGGCCTCGGCCCGCACCAGGAAACGCTGCACCGGGTTGTGGCGGCTGATGACGATCTCATAGGCACCGGTCAGCTCCCCCAGGTGCTCGTTGACGACCCCGGCCACTGCCGAGGGAAAGACATTGAGGCCCTTGACCACGATCATGTCGTCGGCCCGGCCCCGCACCCGGAAACGGAATCCGCCTCGGCCGCAGCCGCAGGTCTCGGTGCCCAAGACTTCGATAACGTCCCCGGTCCGGTATCGGATCATGGGCTGAGCCCGTTTGCGCAGATTGGTCAGCACCAGCTCACCGGCAGCGCCCGCCTCGATGGCCCGGCCGCAGCCGGACTCGGGATCGATGATCTCGACGTGAACGATCCCCTGACCGAAGAAATGGAGCCCCCGTCGCTCGGCACACTCGGCGCCGAACATGGACAAGACGTCGGACATGCCATAGTTGGCGTTCATGGCCCGCATCCCCCAGGTGGCTTCCAGCTGCTGGCGGAAGTTGGGATCTTCGAGACCAGCCTCGGCACCGAACAGGCCCAGCTTCAGGCCCAGGGCAGCAGGCTCCATGCCCAGCTCGTCCCGGACAATCTCCTCCAGCTTGATCATGTACGAGGGGGTGCAGTGGATAGCGTCTGCTCGGAGCAGAAGGATGGTCTCCAGAAGATTTCGAGAGTTGCCCACTCCGAAGGGGATCACCGCCGCGCCGGTAGCCTCAAGGCTCTGATGGTCAGTATAGCCGCCTGCCCACATGCAGTAATTGAGGCAGTGCGCCACCATGTTCCCGGGCCCCCGGCCGGCGGCCCGGAAGCAGCGGGCGCCTGCCTGCACCGTCAGGCGAATGTCCTCGGCGGTGTAGGCCAAAAGCACCGGCCGGCCCGTAGTGCCGGAGGTCTTGTGCACCCGCAGAATGGCCGCAGGCTCGGCACAGCGGTTGCGGCCGAAGGGTGGGCTCCCTTCCTGGTCGGCCAGAACCTCGGCCTTGGTGGTGAAGGGCAGCCCGGCCAGAAGCCGCTGCAACTCGTCGGCCTTGCGGGGTATGGTCCCCGGGGTGCTGCCGAGCTTGGCCTGGTAAAAGGGGCTGGCTTCAAGGACGAAGGCCAGCTGGCTGGCCAGGAAGCTCTCCAGTGCCTCATCCTGGACCTCACCGATCGGCCGAGCCTCGATGATGGCCTCCTGGGGCGTCTGTGCTCTCAATGGGTTTTCCACGCGCTTCTCCTGGCGCGACCACGGCAAACCGTGGCTCACGGCTTGCGGATGAGGCACAGGTAGTGGGTATTCAAAAAACGGAGCATCTCGAGACAGGTGCACAGGATCCAGGACACCGGCGCCAGAATGGTAGCGAGCGGCGGGGCCAGGGACGTACGCCGGCAGCGGAATCGGCATCCCGGAAACAGGTTCGTGATTTCGTCCTTCTTGACCCCACGGACATCCGGGTTGCGGGGATTATTCATGTGGTAGTCGTACCAGATGATGATCCCACCGGGCTTGAGCACACGCAGCACCTCGGCAGCAATATTTCGCCTCATCCCGGGATCCAGAATAGAGGTGAAGACCGTGAAGAGGATCACCATGTCGAGCTGGCCATCGCCATAGGGCAGGCGTTCCGCATTGCCGCAGCGGAAGTCGATATTGGGGTTGACGCCTTGGGCCTCCTCGATCCGATCCGGCAACAGGTCCAGACCATGGAGGTGCTCCGGCCGTGCGCCATACCGGACGAAGTCCCTGATTATGGCGCCGTTGCCGCAGCCCAGGTCCAAAATCTCCAGCCCGCTGAGATCGCTGATTCCTTCGGCCTTGAACAGATCGAACAGCTCCGCTTCCCGCCGTTGGATGGAATAGAGGATGTCTGAACGAAAGCAGGAATAGAGACCCCGTTTGCCCTGCTGGTCGCGGCGCTGATAGGCCTGCCTGATCCGGGTAACCTCATCCATGGGCGGCGGTCTCCTCTTCCTGGCCGACAGTTCCTCGTCAATCCACTGTACTGAAGGTCGCCGGTGCCCGACCGGCGCAGCCCTTGATGACACCGATCCCCATGCCGATGCTGGCCAAGACAAAGCTGAAGATGGGAGAGGCCAGGGGCAGCCGCAGCTGCCGGCCATCACCGACAAACCCAGCAAGAGCGGCCAGATAGAAGAGTCCCTGGGCGGTCAGGAACAGCCGGAAGATCGTCCCCTCTTGCACCAGAGTCAGGTTCAGCGCCAGGAGCGTCACCAGGAAGAAGGCCGTGCACCAACGCAGCAGCTTATGGGAGACTAGGCCCCAGCTGGCCAGGGGGTGCTCCAGCCAGCCCCGCACTCCCCACCGCCGGAGGGTGCCCACCAGGTTCTTGGAGGTCTGGCGCATGCGAGCCCGCAGCTCGCCCCGGGCGGTAGCTGGCGGGATGTCGTAAGCCAGCGCTTCCTCCACCTGCACCACCCGGCGCCCTTGGAGCATCACATCCAGAGGGGTGGTGAAGTCCGAATCGTCAATGGGCGTAAGATCCCGCCAGCACTCCGCGCGAACGGCCATCACCGCACCGGTGGCCGTGGCCAAAAGGCCGAGGCGGCTCTCCGAGCGGCGCAGAGCCTTCTCATACCGCCAGTAGGCCCCCTCCGCCTGGGCTACCGCCGTCTCCCGGGAGCGGTACACTAGGTTGCCGACCACGCAGCCCACCGCCGGGTCCGCCAGGGCCGAGGCCAGATGACGCACGCAGGCCGGGTCGAATTCGGTGTCGGCGTCCGTGAAAACCACCACGGAGTGGCTGGCTTGGGGCACCACCTCGTTGTGCACCCGAGCTTTCCCCTGTCGCTTCGAAAAATCGAACACCCGCACCGCCGGTCCACCAACCTCCCGGGCTACCTCGCAGGTGCGATCGGTGGAGCCGTCCGAAGCGATGACGATCTCCAGGCGGTCCTGGGGGTAGTCCTGGGCCAGAAGGTTCTTGATCCGCTCGCCGATGACCCGCTCCTCATTAAGGGCTGCCACCACGACCGTCACCCCCGGCAGGTCTTCCTGGCCCCTTCGGGATCGAGCCGGTGCGGCAGACCGGCACGCCAGCCGCGCCACGAGCCACAGCAGGCCTGGATAGCCGACGTATGTGTAGACCAGAATGCCGGCCGTCATCCAAAAGGGGATCACCATCAATAGTACTCCGCAATCCGCCGCCGCAGCCGGCGGTAGTTGTCGAACCCGACGCATGCCTTGATCAGAGCTTTGAGACGGTATTCTGCCCCCAGACGCCACAAAGGCCACGTGCGACCATCGAGGATAGCGTCCAGAAGCCCCCCCGGGAATCGCCGGTGCACACTGATACGGCCGAGAACACGCTGGCCAGGCCGGTTGCGACCGGGCATCGAGGTGGCCACATACTGATAGCCTGCCCGCCACGCCGCGTCGAAAACGCGACGGCTGCCATCCCCGAAAGGCAGCGCCAGTCCGGGAACTGGCCGGCTGATCGCATCCTCCAGCCGCTGCCGCGACTCCCGGAGATCGGCCAGCAGTGCCGCCGTGGGCAGACGACTCAGGAAGGGGTGGCCATGGCTGTGTGAAGCCACCTCGAAGCCCAGGGCCGCCAGTTCCCGCACTGCGGGCCAGCCCACGTAGCCGGCTGTGCCCACGAAGCTGGTCGTGATGAAAAAGGTGGCGCTCTGTCCGCGATCCAGCATCAGCGGCGCCGCCAGGGAGTAGTCGCTCTGGAAGCCGTCATCGAAGGTCAGGGCCAGCACACGGCCCGCAGTTGGCTCCTGCCGGGCCTCGACCATGGAGCGGACCGCGCAACCTCGGGCCACGGCCTTGTCCAGAAGCTGGGCCAAGGCTGCCGCCGGCATCACGTAGATGCCGTCATCGTCGAATCCAGCCTGCACTTGGTGCAGCACGAGCGATACAAATCCCATACGCTGTCACATGATGCGCCAAGTGCCGCCGAAGTCGCCCTCGCCAGCACGGCAGCGACTCAGGCTTTTACCCCCTGCCCCCCACCTTCGTCAAGCGTCAGTCGCAACCGGGGAGCGGTGGCCCATTGCGTCACCGACCGGCTGGATCGGACGAGGCGCTGGGCCAGGCGTTTCCGCAAAGCCAGGGCGCCACCCAGCAACAAGCCCATGGCCACGTTGCCCGGATACTGCAGAATCTCCGTGCCGATCACGCTGGTGGGCACCGACAGGAGGACATAGAGGCGGGCCGCCTGCACCAGACACACCTCATGCAGCTGCCCTTGGGCCAGCAGGCACCTCTGGGTTGCGCCGTCGAGCCGGAGCTTCCGGAACAAAAAGACAAGAAGGACCGCAAAGAGGCCCAACCCCACAAGGCCGACCTTGTGGAGGAGGAAGATGACGCCGTTGTGGACATAGTTGCGATATTCCTTCCGGATGCCAAAAATTTCGTGCATGGCCGAGGGGGTCTTGTCTAAGTCGAGAAAGCT
>JBFMBH010000128.1 GCA_040755095.1 Thermodesulfobacteriota bacterium | reverse complement strand
CTTGCCACTTGCCGGCTCCCACTAGACACGAAGAACGGACTTGCCGTCAAGCCAAAGGCCGCCCGGGGGTCGCCGGCCCGGCGGAAGCGCCTTGGGCCGGCCGTCGCCTGGCCACGTACCTCTGCAGGATGAGTTTGGCAGGATGGGAGGGGCAGGTGGCCGTTCGAGGACCCCACCGCACTGGTCGCCCCAATCCCGGTCTCGTCATAGTTGGCCCGCTCCGAAGCTGACTCCTCCCCCCCACGGGAAACGCCGGCCGTCCTTACCCCGTGCCGCCTTCTCCCGTGAAGGGGCGTCCGGCGGCCACGCGCCGCGACGCCGGGGGAGGAGCCGTTGACTCCCGGCAGGTGATTGCCTAGAATGCGTGGCATGCCGGTAACCATTGATGAAATCGCCGAAAGGCTCGGCCCCATCGTCAAGGCCCTCGGGGCGGAGCGGGCCATCGTCTTCGGCTCCTTGGCACGGGGCACCCAGGACCAGCATTCGGACCTCGACCTCCTCATCATCGATGATGAGGACCTGCCGTACCTCCGCCGGCTGGACAAGTACTTCACCGCCATCAGCTCCGTTTTCCCCATGCCGGTGGAGCTGTTCATCTACCGGCGGCAGGAGCTCGAGGGGATGCGCGAGGGGGCCTTCCTCGCCAAGGCCCTGGCCGAAGGGATCACCGTCTATGAGTCTTGAGAAATACCGTCATGACGCCCACCGTTGGCTCGCCCAGGCGGAAGCGGACCTCCGTGCCGCGCAATCCTCAACCCAGGCGGGCAGTCATGAATGGGCCTGTTTTCAGGCCCAACAGGCTGGCGAAAAGACGCTCAAGGCCTTCTGGCTGTACCATGGAGTCGATCCCTGGGGACACTCCCTTCTGCGTCTCGTGGAGGATTTTCCCCATCTGGACCGGCGCGATTCCATCCTGCGGCCCCTGGTTGAAAAGGCCCGCTGTCTCGACAAGCTGTATATCCCCACCCGCTATCCCAACGGCCTTCCCGACTTGGCCCCGTTCCAGGTGTACGCGGAAGAAGACGCTCAACAGGGCATCCGTGCAGCCCTCGGCATCCTCCACGCCATCCGTCCGCTTCTTGCCCCCGTGCCGTCGTCCAACAATCCGGCAATCCGCTCTTCCTGATGCGTGACCGGGCGGCCCACCGCAGTCCGGACGGGAGGGGCTCCCCGGCGTGAGCAGGCCTGGGGCCCGGCAGCACTGCGGCCAGGCATGAGGTGCGGCGGCGGGACGGTGCGGCTAGCGGCTGTCCAGGGTGTTGCGGACGGCCTGGCTCAGGGTTGCGGGGGTGAAGGGCTTGTTGAGGATGAAGGTGTCTTTGTCCACCAGGGCATGCAACGCCGGGGTCTCCTCGGCATAGCCGGACATGAACAGGAGCTTCACGCCCGGGAACTGGGCCAGCATCTGCTGGGCCAGCTGGGCGCCCCCCATCCGGGGCATGACCACATCGGTGAGGAGCAGGTGGATGGTCCCCTGATGCTCCCGGGCCAACCGGAGCGCCTGCTCGCCGTCATCGGCTTCCAGCACCGTGTAGCCCAGCCGGGTCAGCACCATCTGGGTCAGGCTGCGCAGGGTCTTTTCGTCCTCGGCCACCAGAATGGTCTCGTTGCCCCGGGGCATCTCACCACCCGTCTCCCGGGCCTCGGCCGCCACCTCCCGGCACCGGGGCAGCAGGATCACAAACGTGCTCCCCTTGCCCACCGCACTCTCCACCGTGACGGCGCCGTCGTGCTGCCGGACGATGCCGTAGACGGTAGACAGCCCAAGACCGGTCCCCTTCCCTGTCTCTTTGGTCGTAAAAAACGGCTCGAAGATGCGATCCAGGATCTGGGGCGACATCCCGCAGCCGGTGTCGGTCATGGTCAGGGTGACATAGTCGCCGGCCTGCACCCCGTGATACCGGCGGGCCAGCTGCTCATCCAGCCGGACGTTGGCCGTGCTGATGGCCAGCGTGCCGCCCTCCGGCATGGCATCCCGGGCGTTCACCGCCAGATTGAGGAGGATCTGATTCATCTGGGTGAAGTCGGCCTTGACCTCCCACAACGGGTCTGCCAGCACCAGGCGCATGACGATGTCTTCACCGATCAGCCGCCCCAGCATCTTCTGGTTGGTGGCAATCACGTCGTTGAGGTTGAGCACGGTGCGGGAGACCAGCTGCTTGCGGCTGAAGGCCAGGAGCTGGCTCACCAGGTCGGCGGCCCTCTTCCCGGAGGAAAGAATGACCTCGAAGAACTCGTGCACCGGGTCTTCCCGGCCGAGCTTCATGAGACCGAGCTCGGCGTAGCCGTTGATGGCGCACAGGATGTTGTTGAAGTCGTGCGCCACCCCACCGGCCAGGCGGCCGACGGACTCCAGCTTCTGGGACTCGTGGAGCTGGCTCAGCAGGCGCTGCTTGTCCTCCTCGGCCCGGGCCCGCTCGATGATTCCGGCCAGGGTGCTGGCCACGGTGTCCAGGGTCTGGAGCTCGTCCGGGCTGGTGGTGCCGGCAGGGTCCAGATACAGGGAAAGAACGCCCAGCAAACGGTCGCCGGACCGGATGGGCGCGCACCAGTGGGCGTGCGGCGCGGCATCCATGAGCCGGATCTCGTGGCGGGCGTCGTGGCAGCTCAGCATCTCGGTCCTGCCGGAGACCGCTGCCTTGCCGCAGACGCAGGTGCCGAAGGGCACCCGCCGGCAGACCTCCTTCTGTCTGGGGTCAAGGCCGATCTCCGCCTTCATGACCAGAGCACTTGCCCCATCCTCGTCCGGCAGAAAGATGGCCCCCTGCTGGCGGAGACCGAGGCCCGGCAGGGACAGGATGACCGCCAGGGCCTGGCTGAGCTGCTCCTCCAGGGGAAGAGGGGCAAGGGAGACCTGCAGCAGCTGGTTGATGATGCCCTGGGCGCGGGCGGCCCGGTCGAGCTTGCCGGCGGTCTCCTCCAGGGCCGCGGTGCGCTCCGCCACCAGCTCCTCCAACCGCTGGCGGTAGGCGGCCAGCTCCAGCTCCTCGGCCTGGCGGCGGACGGCGCTGGCGATGGTCATGGGCAGCACCTTCAGGTAGTTGCCCTGGGGGTCCTTTTCGAGAAAATCAAAAGCCCCCATCTTCATGGCGCGGATGGCGATCTCCACGTCCCCGGCGCCGGTCACCACGATGATGGGCGCTCCGCCCGCCCGCTCAAAAAGGTCGAAGGCCGTGCCATCGGCAAGCCGGTAGTCGAGCACCAGCGCGGCAAAGGTCTCCGCAGCCAGCATCTCTTCGGCCTGCTGCCGGGTGCCGGCCATCTTGTACCCGTACGGGAAATCCCCCCGGCCGGCGGCCCGGGTGATGGCCATGCGGTCCACGGCATCGTCCTCCACAAAGAGGACCGTCTTCGGCTGCTCGGCCATCATCGTTCTAGTCTCCATTCGGGGGAAGCTCACTCAAGGTCCAGTAGCGGTCAATGGCCCGGACGACCTCGACCAGCTGGTCGTACTCGGCAGGCTTCAGCATGTAGCCGGCCGCGCCGAGGCCAAAGCTGTCCAACCGGTCCTGCTCGTCCGGGGAAGAGGTCATGACAATGACCGGAATGCGACGCAGATCGCGGTCAGTCTTGAGGTGGCGCAGCAGCTCAAGGCCGCCCATGCGCGGCATATTGAGGTCCAGGAGCACCATGCAGGGCCTTTCGCAGGCCGGGTCCCGCAGCAGGGCCAGGGCCTCCTCGCCGGTGCCGGCGCGCTGCAGGCGGTTGGGGATCCCCAGCTCCCGGAAGGCCCGCTGGAGGGTCATGGCGTCCACCCGGTCGTCTTCCACCAGGAGTACCGGTTTTTTGGATCGAGGCATCGGCTCTTCTCAATGCGCGGGGGCGCTTTTCGGCAGGGTGAACAGGAAGGCGGCGCCTTGGCCTGCCTCGGATTCCACCCGGATCGTGCCGCCGTGCAGCTCCACGATCTTCTTGGCGATGGCCAGGCCGACCCCGGTGCTCTCCTGCTCATCCCGGGAGGCCAGCGTCTGGAAGATCTGAAAGATCTTGTCGTGGTAGCGCGGGTCGATCCCGGGGCCGTTGTCGCGCACGGCAAACTCCCAGGCGTCCTCCAGGCTGGCGGCCGAGACTCGCACCTCCCCTTCCGGCCGGCCCATGTGCCTGACCGCATTGCTCAAAAGGTTCTGGAACACCTGGGCGATGCGGGTCGGCTCGCCGGGCACAACGGGCAAGGGGTCGTTGGCGATGATGGTGATGCCCGGCGGCGGATGGACCACCTCGATGGCCTCCCGCACCACCTGCGCCGTATCCACCGGTTGCCGCTCCTCCCGGACTCGGCCCACCCGGGAGTACTGGAGGATGCCGTCGATGAGCGCATGCATGCGCCGCACCCGGCTGACCAGAAGCCCCAGCTGCTCCCGGCCGTGGTCGCCCAGCACCCGGGCGTAGTCGGTGGCGATCCAGGAGGCCAGCTGGTTGATGGCCCGGAGCGGCGCTTTGAGGTCGTGGGACACGACGTAGGCAAAGTCCCGCAGCTCGCTGTTGGCCGCTTCCAGCTCCTGGGTGCGCTGGCGGACCCGCTCTTCCAGCTCCAGGTTGAGGTCCCGGATCTGCCTTTCCGCCTGCACCCGGGCCGTGACGTCCTGGGCCAGGAGCAGATAGCCGGAATTGAGCCCCGAGGCGTCGGACACCGTGGTGAGCCGCAGCTCCAGGATGCGCTCCTGGCCCCCGGCCCGCACCGCGGCGGTGTGGAGCCGCTCCTCCCCGGCGGCCAGGGTAGCGGCGCCGGCGAACACCTCGGCCAGCGGGCCAGGCGCCGCCTGCGGGATGGCCCGGCCGATGGCCTCCCGGGCCTGGCCGCCAAAGAGCTGCTCGGCCATGGAATTGAAGTACTTGATTCGGAGCCCGGTGTCGGTGGCCACCACCGCCATGGCCGGGGAATGGAGCAGGGTGTCCAGGTAGACGGTCTTCTCCTGCAGCAGCTCCGCCGCCTGCCGCTGCAGCCGCTGGCGGGAAGCAATGATCTCCTGGAAGAAGAGGTCGAAGCGGCGCTCCAGGATATGGAGCTGGTCGCCACCGGAGACCTCCTCCGGCAGGGCGGCGCCCAAGAGCTCCTGCGAGACGTGGGCGATCCGCCCGGTGAGCCGCTGGATCTCCCGGGTCATCCAGAGCATGATGCCGGAAAAGGCGAGGATGAGGGCGCAGGCCATGCTTCCCCGCAGCAGGCGCTCCGCCTCCCGCATGGACTGGCTCATGGTGGCCAGCTCGTTGCGCGAGATGAGGGAAGCAAACTGGAGAGCCAGGTCGGAGCCGCCCCAGTCGAAATGGTGGCGGGAGGTGAGCACATAGTCGCCTTTGAGATCCGCCAGCAAGGTGCCGGCCGGGATGTCATCCGGCGCGTTGCTGGCGACGACCACATTCCGCTCCGGGTCCAGCAGGGCCACGGTGTGGGCGCTGGTGCCTTGTTGCGAGGCCAGAAGAAAGCCTTCGTCCAGGGGGGTGGCCAAAAGGAGCGTGACCGGGCTGCTGCCATCCGGGGGCTGATACCCCTGCCCGGCCAGCAGATAGGGGACGCCGTCGAGGGTGGTGAGAAAGCTTTGCCCCTGACTGAGCTGGAGGAGCCGGCCACTTGGCGGGAGCAGCTCCCGGGGCAGCGACTCGGAGCGGGCCTGGTAGATCTCCCGCACCGTGCCGCCTGCATCCAGCAGCAGAGCGGTGCGGATGACCGTGAAATGCCGCATGACCGCGTTGTCCGGCAGCCAGGACGGGACCTCCTCATGGACCAGCACCTGCTGCCGGTGGGAACGGAAGCCGGCCGCATCGATGAGGTAATCGCTAAACGCCTGCCGGGAGACGCACAGCTCCGCCATCTCCGCGTGGGATATCATGTACCTGTCGAACCGGATCCGGTCCTCCCGTGCCTGGTCACCGATGAGCTCCGCCAGCTGCCGATCGGAGATCTCGCGGATCCGCCGCATCTGGAAGGTGTCCAGGACGCCCCAGATGACGAGGCCAACCAGAAAGGTGAGCGCAAGCATCTTGGGGGTCAGCGGGATGCGCCGGAGCAGGGCGCTGGCCGGAGACCGGACGGTCATGGCGTCTCGGCCGGCTCACCGACCAGCTCTTCCCCGTGGAAGCGCCACCCGGCTTCCCGCAGCCAGCGGCTCGCCACGAGCCCGTACTGGTCAGGGTCGAGCCGGGCAAAATCCTCGACGATGAAGGCGGCCAGCTGGCCGGCACGGGCATTGGCCACCCCGGGACCGTCCCAGGTGGTGATGGTGTAGGTCCGGTAGAAGGGGTAGCGGAGGGTGGCCAGGGCCCGGGAGTCGTTGGGCCGCAGCCCGCCGATGGCCAGCGGCCGCACCGGCGGGTATTTCTTCCGGTTGCGCTCCACCATGGTCAAGACCTCCCAGCCGATGGCGTTGCGGGACCGCGCCACCTCCCCCACCATGTCCGGGATGGAGCCCACCTCGAAGGCTGTGGCCGCAAACTGCCCCTTGTGATCCAGAAGCAGCCGCCAGTGTCCGGGCCGCTTCGGGCAGTGCAGCCGGGTGATGAGCTTGATGGGCCAGTCCGGCCCCTTGGCGCCGGCCGGCGTGGTCAGCTCGGACCAGCGCTGGATCCGGCCCTGGAAGATCCGGCGCAGCTGGTCGGCGGAGACGTCTTCCACCGGATTCTCCGGATGGACGATGAAGGCGATGCCGACGATGCCCACGGTGTGGAACCGGAGGCCGGGCAGCCGGTCCTCCTGGCCGGCCGGGCAGCAGAAGCCCCCCATGTCCGCGGTCTTCTTGGCCAGCATACCGGCAGCGATGCTGCAGGTGCCCTCCTGCAGATGGATCGCCAGGTGGTGCTCCCGGCCGAACCGGGTGATCTGCGGCCAGAGGGTGTGGTAGATATCCTGGTCCATGTTGATGACCAGATCGGCGCCCGCATCCCATGGCTCGTAGGCGATCGGCCTGGCCACCCAGTCTTCCGGCATGGCCAGGCGGTCGTCCGGGTCGGAGAAGGCCGGGCCGCGCAGGCCGGCCGGGGATGTTTCGGCCAGGGCCAGTGCCGTGACCAGGAGCACAAGGAGGCTCGCGGCACCGGCCAGGCCGATGCGGCGGCAGCGGGGATCAGGGAGCGGCTGCATGGCGGAGGCCTCCTGCGGGGGCGGCCGGCGGCCCGGGATCGGCATCGCTGCCAGCGCCGCCTGCCGGCGCGTGTAATCAGGCCCGATCCATGCCAAGGCCACCGGTGTGCCCAGCATATGGACCATAGCCGAGGCCGACCGTCAGGGCAAGATCCGCAAGGGAAAAAAGCCGCAGAAAACGGCTGAGCGAACTAAGGATTCACCACGAGTTCCCCCGAAGTGGAGTGCACTTCCAGCCAGCCGCAGGGGGGCTCTGTCGCGACCAGCCGGGAGGGCTGGGGCTCATGGCTACCGCAGCCCCAGGGGCGTGATGGCGCCGTCCCCCTGCCGCTTGCCCAGGCGGATCGGCCGGGGCGGGCCCTTGCCGGGAAGCGTCACCTCCACCCACAGCTCCTCGCCCGGCGGCAGCCGCGAGGGATCCGGGACGTGCTCGGGGATGAAGAAGGCCACCGGCTGCTCCAGGACCGCCAGCCTCTGGCCCTGCCGCTCCTGGAACCGCAGCCGCGGCGTGCCGGCATCCCGCTCCCGCCCCTCGGGCAGGATCTCGGCGGAGAGCCGGCCGTCCTCGACCAGGAGCCGCACCGGCTGGGAGGACGGCCGCGGCCGTCCGGGAGACGGCTCCGGGATGCCCCGGGGCTCCACCACCAGCCGCAGGCTGACGTAGCGGCCGCGGATGGGCAGGTCCGGATCGACCGGCGCGGTCAGGGCCCAGCCCCGGGGCCGGGTGGCCCGATCGTAAAGAAGCTTCACGCCCAGGGAAGCCACCAGACCCAGGTGCACCACCGCGATCACCACCCCTTTCACCCAGGGCTTCATGGCTGCACCCTCCCCACCCGGGCCAGGAGCCGGCGCCGGACCTTCTCCAGGAGCCAGCCGCCGAGGACGAACAGGAGTCCCAGGCCGATAAGACTGCTGGCGCGGCCCAGCTTGTCCATCACCGTCGAGAAATAGTAGGCGATGACGGTGAGGGCAAAGCCGGCCACGCCCAGGTTGATCCGCTCCCGGTGCTCCTCGGCGAGGCCCCAGGCGATGAGCGCCAGGCCGCCCAGGGCCCAGAGGGCGTAGGGCCCCAGGTCCTGCCAGCCGCTGCCCATGGTCCATCGGGTTTGGCCCAGGGCCAAGACCCACAGGGCAGCGACCCCGTTGAGCCACGCCGCCCGCCGCCGCAGCCCAAAGGCCGCCAGGAGCGGCAAGGCCACCGCCAGGGTCCGGCCCAGCCCTGCCGGGCCCTCCCAGGCCGGGGCCGATCGCGGCACCTCGGCCGCGATCAGGGGCACCGCCGTGGCCAGAGGCAGGAGCGTCAGGGCACCGATCACCATGAGGGCCCGGCGCACCGGGGTCGTCCGGTCCGGCTGCAGGGCGGTCAGGTAGGTGATGGCCAGGAGCAGCAGCCCCTCCACCAGGATCCGGATGCTCACCTCCTGGTCCCCCACCGCCTCCAGCCACTCGCCGCCCAGCCAGGCCGGGGTGAGCAAGGCGGCCAGCGCCGCCTGCGGCCAGTCCCGCAACAGGGCCCAGCCGATCCCGGCGCCCAGGGCCCAGGCCATGATCCCGGCCGGCCAGTGCTCCTGGAGATGGAAGATCTGGCCAGCCAGAAAGATGCCGGCCCCCAGGCAGACGGTGCCCACCGCGTGCAACGTGGTGGCCAGGGCCGGGAACCCCTGGGCAAGGGCGGCGGCCCCCAGGTGGAACACGGCCACCAGGCCGAGAACCAGCCCAAAGCGCTCGCCCGGCGACAGCCGGTCCCAGTGAGCGGCCACGAAGAGCAGCACGCCGGCCGCCAGGAGCAGCCCGCCCAGGCTGACCGCCAGGAGCACCGGCCAGCGCAGCCCCCCGGCCCGCTCCTCCCGGGCCTCCAAGGCCCGGATCCGCTCGGCGGTGACCGGGTCGATGAGCCCGGCATTCGTCCAGCGGTCAAGATAACGTTGCCATCGTGCCGGCATGGGCGTGCTCCTCCCCTGGCTCAAGCTCATACTGCGCGTCAATCGAAACTCCAACGACCCACCTGCGCCCTTGTCAGTCAGTGTGGCCGTGGCGGCGCGATCATCAATCGGACTCCACACGACACCAGATTGAGGCAAGAGCGCGGTGGGATACCAGGCCGCCCCAGCCAGGTACCTGTGCAAGGCACCCGAGCCAGGAAGATCCGGGACAAGCGCGGAGCATCCTGCTCACGGCGTGGCTCGCCTGCCTGCTCGCGAGACGAGAGGATAGCGATGCGGCTCTCGGATGGAGCTTATGGTCAGATCGATGTCGAGGTCAGGCCAGCGGAAGTGGCCTGAACAGGGCTGTTCGACGTGCAAGACCGCGGAGACAGTGGCGTCCCGAAACCAGGGAAACTCTTCGAAGGACAGGAACAGCTCCTCGTCGTGAGTCAGAAGCCAGAGACCATGGCGGGAGATGTTGGTGACCTCAACCGCCGAAGTGTCGATGCCAAGCGCTTGTGATTGCATCTTGGTGCTCCTTGTCCCTCAAAAGGCGATCCGGCAGCCGGCGGTGCAGTAGGCAAACCGGTCCGGCATGGCCGCGGACAGTCTTTTCGTTCCCTCAAAGCCCGTGCAGTGGATGGGAACGAGCCTTTCGATATCGAGCCGCTGCAGCTCTTCGATGGTCCGGTCGATCTTGGCCTCACCCGGCCCGATCAGGTGGAAGCCGCCGAGAACGAAGGCGATCTTCGTGATGCCGGTGATCTTCATGGCATGCTTGATGGTGTTGACAATTCCCGCATGGCTGCAGCCGGCCACGATCACCAGCCCGTTCCGGGAATGGATGATCACCGCCTGATCGTCCCAGATCCGGTCCGTTTCTTCTCCCCCCTCCTTGCGGATCCGGAAGGAGGGTAGCTCCTCCCACTCGTGCACCCGTTCGATCTCGCCGGTGGTTATGACCCCTGCCGCCAGGACCACCGGCTCCCGGTGGCACTGGAGGCGGTGGCCGGCCGATGGCCTGGGGCCGGTAAGATCGATGCTCACCCCGGCCTTGGGCACCAGGAACCGCTGGCAGAAGGCATCGGGATGGGCGATGACCGTACCCCGCACCGCATCGAGTCCGCCGGTGTGATCGTAATGGCCGTGGGAGAGGAAGACCAGATCGAGGTCCTCGGCCGCAAGCCCCAACTGGCTCAGGTTGTGCCGGAGGGCAATCCCGGTGGAGCCGGTATCCACCAGGATCTTCTTGTCCCCGGCCTCGATCAGGGCGGCAAATCCGTGTTCGGCCAGAAAGGGGGTCGAAGGCTTCGAAAGGCGCTGGACAAAGGCGCTGTCCGGCACCAGCTCCATGACGGAGTTGTCCACCAGCACGGTTACCGCCCCGCTGGTCTGAGGAAGATTGTGGACCATGGGCTCTGCTCCTGGTGACGGGGTGGTGTTGGTCAAAAAGGTTGCGGCGCCCTGCGTCTCTGCCACCGCCGGTGGGCGCCCTTCACCGCAGGGAGGCCCGGGCTCCTGGAGGCCGGAACAGCACATGGGCCAGGGCGCATTCCACGTTTGTCCCGAAAACGGATAAACCTGCCAGGGGTATACTCCGGAGCCATGGCTCCGATGCCGTCAGGGGCGGGGTTCATCCCCGCCCGTCACCACGCCGGGATCCTCCCCCGAGTCCAGCCAGATTCTCTGTCCATGGGTGCCCGCTCCACAACAAGGCGCTCCAGCTGCCCCGGACAAACACGGGATGCTCCCCTTACCGTCACCCCGGTGAAAACCGGGGTCCAGAAAGCCGCATGAAAGCTGGATTCCGGCCTGCGCGGGAATGACGCTGACGGCTTCCGTCAACAGCATTGGGGGGCGCTGGCGATGGCAAACCATGCATCAGAATTCCCCTGGAAGCCAATGCAGATCATCGGCAAATCCGTGACATTCAATTTGGGGATGAAGCGGGCGTCGTCCGGTACCCTGATCGAGGACAAATCCTCGCTTGGCGCCGATATCCGGCAAGGTGTCAGCAAAACGTCTGACCTCCCGCGATTGCTCCATCGCCCCGCACTTGATCTCGATGGCAACAAGCTCGCTGCCGCGGTCGATCACCAAGTCAGCCTCGGCCCCCGCGGCGGTTCTCCAGAAAAAAAACTGCGAATGGGGACGGATCACCTTTTCCCGCCTCACGATCTCTTCCATGACGAACCCTTCCCAGCTCCGGCCAAGTGCCGGATGATGCAGCAACTCTTCATGGGTTGAGATGTTGAGAAGGTGGTGCAGCAGACCGCTGTCCCGCAAGTACACCTTGGGGCTTTTCGTAAGTCGTTTGCCAATGTTCCGGAAATACGGTGCAACCCGTCGGACCAGGAAAGTCTGCTCCAGGATCTCAATATAATGGGACACCGTACTGTGAGATATTCCCAGGGATGCACCGAGGTCCGACATGTTGAGAAGACCTCCATGCATGTGCGCCATCATGGTCAGCAACCGGCGCAGCAGGACCGGTTGCGGACGAAGGCCCAGTTGTGGCAGGTCCCGTTCCACATAAGTACGAAGATAGGACTCCCACCAGGCGCGGAAATCACCCTTCGCCGCATCCGGGAAACCTCCCCGGAGCCAAAGGGTTCGCCAATCCAGAATCGGCTCCGTTCCGGATGTCTCGCTGGCGCACAGCGGGTCGAGATCAAGAACACCGACGCGGCCGGCGAGAGATTCGGAAACAGCCCGAACCAGAGATGGCTGCGCGGAGCCGAGGATGCAGAACCGCCCCATCCGGTTGCGCTCCTGGTCAATCAGCCCTCTGAGCGTAGGGAAAAGGGACGGGACCTGTTGTGCTTCGTCAAGTATCAGTGGCCCTGGCCCCCGGCTTTCAATCTGGTAACGCGGCTGGTCCTGAAAGAGCTGCTGGGTGAAAGGCTCTTCAAGATCGGCATAGACGGCATCGGGGAGAAATTGCCGCGCCAGGGTGGTTTTCCCCACCTGCCGGGCACCGAGAATGGTGACGGCGGGGAAATGCTGCCAGAGACGTTCAAGAAGCTGCAAGGCGGATCGTTGCCACATGGCTTGCATGTTGAACGATAATCTTTCAAATTGCAAGTCCCCGTGCCATGTCGAACCCGACCGCCCGGGGCTTCGATCATGCCGACCTGGGGCCGTGCGCCACGGGCCTCTCGGCCGTTGTCCCCTCCCGCCTGATGCCACCCCGGAGGCTATGCCATCCAGAACCGGCCCCAGGCCCCCTGCCTGATTCCTGCCTCAGAACACCGACGCCGAAGCATTGCCCATAATGCACGCTCCGGGCCAGTGCCGCGGCTTACTTGAACAATGGATTGAAGGCGACCCTGCGGGTCGAATCAATCCTTACTGGTTAGCCCTTTTTCAAGCATACTACAATGCTATTGCTTCTTCTCTTTTTCAAGTATCTCCAGCATATCTTCGCGAAGAGCGTCGGTCTTATTCTCTACAACGTCCCAAACCACATCATAGTCAACTCCGAAATAGTCATGAATGAGCCGATCTCTCATGCCAGCGATGGCCTTCCATTTAACTGTTGGATATCTCGCTTTCAGCTCATTGGGCACTTTCTTTGAAGCTTCTCCGATTATTTCGATACTTCGCACAAAAGCGCGTTGCAATGTGGAATCGTGAAGAAATTCATTTTTGCTCACTCCTCGCTTTTTGTCTATCAGGTATTCGACTTCATCGATTATGTGACGAAGATATTCAAGCGGCGATAGCGGCATACTCAACCTCTTTAAGAATATAGGGGCCAAGATAAGGGCTAAGAGATTCGATCGTTACTAGTTCAATTTTGTGTTCTAAGATCTCCTCCAGAAAAAAGGATAACTCCATGAAGTTGTCGAACGTTTTTTGCTCTGGCACGAATTCAACCAGAATATCAATGTCGCTCTCAGGATGCTGCTCCCCTCTTACAAAGGAACCAAACAGCCCAATTCTTCTAACACCGAGTGCTGTTAAGCGAGGATGCTGCTGGCAAAGAATACTGAACACGTCTTGTTTGGTATTGATCATAGTATGTATACCCCCTTGTGAACATGAGTCATGTGCCGGGCTAACGGGTAACCTGACCGCGCCAATAAGCTTCCGGCGCAGCGCAGCCGCCGTTCCCGCGGTCAGGTTGACCCGCTTGTTATCTGGTGCTTTTTTTCTTCCTGCCACCTTCACGCTGTTGCGGTTCAGGAACGCCGTCACCGGGTGAAACAATAGTGGTAATATTTGCCCCGGAATCTTTTAGTTTTTCTCGAATAACAGAAGCTAGTGTTCTCTGAGATTCTTTTGCCTCTTTTGCGGCATCTGCAATTAAATCTCCAGAGATAGTCCCTCCTTCAGGAGCCATGATTATTGTACTAAGATCATACGCGGCATCTTCCCGATTATCTGTTGGGGTTGAATGATCGACAATAAATTCAAGACCTTCTTCGCTGCCCATTAATTCCTGCATGCCAGAACCGGGGCCGTAACTGTGTACCGCAAAATCTTTATGTTTTGAATATAACTCAATATCGAAAAGATCGTCTTTGTGAAAAGGGATGTGGAAGTCGCTATAACGAATAAAGGACTGGCCATTCAATTTCATTTGCATATGATAGTGAGGGTAGTTGCCAGACTTGGTTGTCATGTGCCCTTCAAGGTCTGATTGGCTGCACGAAAAAGACCAAGCTAGATGCTTATGCTTTGCTGTAAAGTCAATTAACTTACCGCCAGGATGCTCTTCTTGTATGTCATTTATGTTTTGCATTGGTTTGTCTATTGATGCGACGGGTGCATTACGCGTTTGTCTCCGACGAGAACAATTCCTAACAGGTCCAAACAAAATGGTGTTTTGTAGAAATTTCTTCATGGCACACCCCACTTGGGGGTTGCGTTCAGATCGCCGGTGGTGTAGTCTTGCCTGGCAAGGAGGCAAGACATGGAGCAACCTCTCGTCATCCGGGGCCGGGCCATCGG
>JBFMBH010000127.1 GCA_040755095.1 Thermodesulfobacteriota bacterium | reverse complement strand
GGCTGCCGCCCGTCCTGGCGGGCCTGGCCAGCCTGGGCATCGTTGCCGGTGCCAGCGGCCTGGTGGCCACCAGCCGGTATGCCCTGGGGCTGCCGGCCGGGCTCCTGGCCGCCGGTGCCCTGTGGCGGCACAGCCGCCAGCTGCCGCCGGCCGAGGCACCCGGGGCGGTGGCCACCGCTGCCGCGGCGCTGCTCCTCGACACCCTGGCGGCCGGAGTCGTGGTCCCGCCGGCCGATTTCTTTCCAGCCTCGGTGGTCAGCCAGACCTCCTTTGCCGGGGTCTTGGGCTTTCCGGTGCAGCTGCTGCGGGCTGGCCTCACGGTCCTGATCAGTATGGCGGTGTGGCGGCATGCCGGCCGCCGGCGCCTGGCCCTCATACCCGAGCTGACAGCGCGGCCAAGGATCCGTTATGACCTGTTCTGCGCCCTCGGCTTGGCAGTGACGCTGGCCGGCGGCTGGCTGATCACCCAGGCCTGCGGCCAGCAACGGGGCCAGGAGGCCCGCCAGCGCCGGGAGGCGGGGCTGGCCCTGGCCGGCCGCACCCTCACTGCCGCCATGGCCAACGCGGAGCAGCTGGTGCGCACCCTGGCCGATTCCCCGGTCCTGGCCGTCCAGGACCTGGCGACCGACCTCGATCTGGAGGCGGTCAACACCACCCTGGACCGGTACAGCCGGGTCATTCCCGAATCCGTCTGCTATCTCATGGATGGACGTGGCCAAACCCTGGCCTCGTCCAACCGGCATTCGCCCGCCGGCTTCGTGGGCCACAGCTACGCCGTCCGCCCGTATTTCCAGGCGGCCCGCGCCGGAGAGCAGGGTCACTACGTGGCGGTGGGCCTCACCTCCCGGGTCCCCGGCTACTACACCAGCTTTCCGGTCCGGGGTCCGAGCCGGGAGGTGAGCGGCGTGGTCGCCATCAAGATCAGTCTGCTCTCCTGCGATCTGGCGGTGGATGCCGGCGATCTGGGCCTGCTGGCGGACGAGCACGGCATCATCCTGGCCGCCACCGATGAGGAGCTCTACCTGCGGCCCCTGTGGCCCCTCAGCAGGGAGGCCCGGCAAGGGATCATCGCCGCCAGCCAGTATCCCCTGCCCGAGGCCCCGGCCCTCTTGGCCGGCCCGCCCGCGGCGGACGGGCGGGTCTTCCTGGACGGCCGGCCGTTCTGGCTGCTCCGCCGGCAGGCCAGCCAGGGGCTGACCTTTGTCATCCTCAGCCCTCTGCCGGAGATCCAACAGGGCCGGCTGGCCAGTATCCTGGGGGTGATGGTGCTGGCGGTCCTGATCCTGTCCTTCTTCGTGGCCCAGGAGCGGTCCGAAGAGACGAACGAGGTGCTGCGGGCGTCCGGCCTGGCCATGCGCCGGGCCAAGGAGGAATGGGAGCGCACCTTCGATGCGGTGCCGGACCTCATCGCCCTGGTCGATCCCCAGTACCGGATTCTGCGGATCAACCGCGCCATGGCCGCGGCCCTGGGTCGCACGGCTGCCGGCTGCATCGGCCAGGCCTGCCATCAGGTGATCCATGGCACAGACACGCCGGTGGCCCAGTGCCTGCACTGCCTGCTCCTGGAAGACGGCCCAAGCCACCGGACGGAGATCTTCGACGAGCGCCTGGGCCGCCACTTCGCCATCACCTCGACCCCCCTGCGGGACCAGGATGGCACCCTTCTGGGCAGCGTCCATGTGGCCAGGGACATCAGCGAGCGCAAGGCGGCGGAGGCGGCGCTCGTGGCCAGCGAGGCGCGCTACCGGCAGCTGGTGGAGGACACCTCCGACATTGTCTACACCTGCGACGCTGCCGGCACCCTGACCTTCATCAACCAGGCGGTCACCCAGCTGGGGGTACGTCCCGAGGAACTGGTCGGCCGCTCGGTGCTGGCGCTGGTGCTTGCCGAAGACCGGCCGGCCGTGACCGAGGCCTTCCGGCGGGGCATCGTCGAGGGCCGACTCCGGCGGGATCGGGGCGAGCCGCCGCTGAGCTTCCGCGTCCGGCGCCGGGATGGCGGCATTGTCCATCTGGAGGTGGTGGGCAGCCTGATCCGCGACCCGCAGGGCCGCATCAGCGGCGTCGGCGGCATCCTGCGCAACATCAGCGCCCACAAGGAGGCCGAGGCGGCCCTGCACCGGGCCAAGGAGGCGGCCGAGGCGGCCAGTCGCGCCAAAAGCGAGCTTCTGGCCAACGTCAGCCACGAGATCCGCACCCCCATGAACGGCATCCTGGGCATGGCCAGCCTGCTCCTGGATGCCCCCCTGCCAGAGCCCCAGCGCCGCCAGGCAGAGACCATCCTGGCCAGTGGCCAGGCCCTCCTGGCCATGCTCAATGACATCCTGGACCTGTCCAAGATCGAGGCCGGCCGCCTGGAGCTGGAGGAGGTGCCCCTGGACCTGGCGCGGCTGGTGGCCGAGGTCGCGGAGATGCAGGCGGTGCCGGCCCGGGAGAAGGGCCTCTCCCTGCGGGTGGAGATGGATCCGCAGGTGCCGAGGCAGCTGCGGGGGGACCCGGTGCGGCTGCGGCAGATCCTGCAAAACCTGGCAGCCAATGCCGTCAAGTTCACCGAGAAGGGCGAGGTGCTCCTCCGGTCCAGCCTGGAGCAGGCCGATGCCCAGGGGGTCCAGGTGCGGCTGGCGGTGGTCGACTCCGGGATCGGCATCGCCCCGGTGGACCAGGCCAGGCTGTTCGCCCCCTTCACGCAGGCGGATGCCTCCACCTCCCGCCGTTACGGCGGCACCGGCCTCGGCCTGTCCATCGCCCGGCGCCTGGCCCGGATGATGGGCGGCGAGATCGGCCTTGAGAGCACCCCGGGCGTGGGATCCACCTTCTGGCTCACCGTGCGTCTGGCGCGGGACGATCGGCCGGCCGAGCCAGCGGCCCCGGCCGGCCCACCCCGGCCGGCGTCCTGGCCCGGCCGGCGGGTGCTGGTGGTGGAGGATGATGCCACCAACCAGGCGGTGGCTCAAGGGTTTCTGGCCCGCCTTGGCCTGGAGGTGGATCTGGCGCCCGATGGCCGGGCCGCCCTGGCGGCCCTGGCCGCCCGTCCCTACCACCTGGTGCTCATGGACTGCCAGATGCCGGAGATGGACGGCTACCAGGCGACCCGTCTCATCCGCGATCCCGACTCGCCGGTCCTGGATCACCGGGTCCCCGTCGTCGCCATGACCGCCCACGCCATGCCCGGGGATCGGGAGCGCTGCCTGGCTGCCGGCATGAGCGACTACATCGCCAAGCCCTTGCAGCAGGCCGAGCTGGCAGCAGCCGTGGAGCGCAGCCTGGGTCAAGGCCTGGCCACCTCGACCGCCCCGCCCCCGGAGGCGGCCGCCGGGCAGGTCGTCTTCGATGCTTTGGAGCTGCAGCAGCGCCTGGGCGATCTCACTGGTGTGGCGGGCCTGGTGCTGGCCACCTTCGTCCGCAACACCCCGGCCCGCCTGGCTGCCATCGTCCGGGCACTGGCGGCTGGCGATTCGGAGACCGTGGGCCAGGAGGCCCACGCCATCAAAGGCGCCGCCGCCGCCGCCGCCGCTCCCCGGCTGCAGGAAACCGCTCGCCTCCTGGAGGCCGGAATCACGGCCGGCGACCTGGCGGCGGCCCCGGCCCTGGTCTCCCGGCTCCAGGAGGATTTCGCCCAGCTGTGCCAGGCCATTGCCGCGGCAGGCCTGGCCCCGGACGACCGGCCGCCGCAGCTCGAGCCCGGGATGGCCCCGGCCGGGGACCCGGACCGTTAGACCCTGCTCGGCCTCCTTTTCCCGCATCGCCCCGGAGGACCACCCTGATCATGACCCAGCTCACCCCCCACGAGGAGATCCATGGCCGGCTGGACCGCCTGCGCCACAGGCTGGCCGCCGCGGACCTCGACGGCGCCCTGCTCTCCTTTGCCGTGGACGTCTTCTACTACAGCGGCACCCGGCCCAACGGCGTCCTCTGGGTGCCGGCCGCGGGCGAGCCGGTGCTCCTGGTGCGCAAGGGCCTGGCCCGGGCCCGGGAGGACAGCCCTCTGGCCGACATCCGGCCCTTTCCTCCCAGCCGGGAGCTCATGGAGGTCCTGGGCGGAAGCGCCCGGCGCATCGGCCTGCCCTTCGACGTGCTGCCGGTGCAGGTCTTCGAGCTGTACCGGCATCTCCTGCCGGGCTGCTCCTTCGCCGACCTGTCTGCAGCCAACCGGGAGCTGCGCTCGGTGAAGTCAGCCTGGGAGCTGGAGCAGCTGCGGGCCGGCGGCCGGCGGCAGGGGGAGATCTTCGCCCTCCTTCCGGCCATCATCCGGCCCGGCATGCGGGAGCTGGATGTGGCGGCCGAGCTGGAGTGCCGGCTGCGCAAGGCCGGCCTGGCAGGATACTTGCGCATCCGCGGCTTCAACCAGGAGCTGACCGGCGGCCTGGTGGCAGCCGGCGCAGGCGCCGCCCGGCCCGGCTGCTTCGACGGCCCGGTGACCGGCGCCGGCGTCTGGACCGCGGCCCCCTATGGCCCCTCCTGCGCGGTCATCATGCCCGGCCAGCCGGTGCTGGTGGACTATGGCGGCTTCTGGAACGGCTACATCACGGACATGAGCCGCCTGTTTGCCATCGGCCCCCTGGCGCCGGACCTCATGCGGGCCTTCCAGGTGGCCTTGGCCATCCAGGACTGGATCGCCCAGCGCTTGCGGCCCGGCCAGGTGCCGGAGGATCTGTACCAGGGGGCGCTGGCCATGGCCGCCGAGGCCGGACTGGCGGATCGTTTCATGGGCCCGCCCGGCGAGGCGGCCCGCTTCGTCGGCCACGGCGTCGGCCTGGAGCTTGACGAGCTGCCGGTCCTCGCCCCCCGCTTCCGGGAGCCGCTCCGGGCCGGGCAGACGCTGGCGGTGGAGCCCAAGTTCCTCTTCCCGGGCCAGGGCGTGGTGGGCATCGAGAACACCTTCGCGGTGAGCGAGGCGGGTGGCGAGCGGCTGACCATCCTGGACGACGGCCTGCAGGTGCTGTAGGAGGAATGCCATGTCCGACCTCCACGACCCCCGGGTCTTCTTCGCCGCCGAGCGTACCCTCCTGGCCTGGAACCGGACCAGCCTCACCCTCATGGCCTTCGGCTTTGTCATCGAGCGCTCCGGCCTCTACATGCACGTCGCGGCTCCTGACCGGCCGAGCCCGCTGGAGCGGGATGTCTCCATCGGGGTGGGCATCGCCTTCGTGGCCCTGGGCCTGGTTGCCGCCGTCCTGTCCATCGTCCAGTACCGGCGGGTCCTGAAGACCTTGCAGCCGGCCGAGATCCCGGCCGGCTACCGCCCCTGCTTCGGCGTAGCGGTCAACGCCCTGGTCGCCGCCCTGGGCATCGGCCTCATGGGCTATCTGCTCATGACCGCCCGCTGACCCTCGGAGCCCGGCGCTTCCCGGTTGCAGACACCGGCAGGCCTGCGGTATCAAGAGGCGCACAGGACTCGGCTGACCACAGGAGGTGCCATCATGACCCTGGAGGAACGGACGGCCGCGCGCCGGCTGAGGATGGAGGTCCACCGGGCCCAGGATTTCGCCGATGCCGAGCGCTGGGATCTTCTTTACTGGCAGCGCCAGGGTGCCCAGGCCCGGCTGTCCGCCCTGGTGGCCCTGCACCGGGACGTGGCCCGCGCCATGGCCGCCCGCGGCCAAGACTCCCGGGAGGAGGCCTGATGGAAGCTATCCAGGACTTCGAGGATCTCCTGGCCCTCCTGCACAAGCACCAGGTGCGCTATCTCATCATCGGCGGCTTGGCTTTCATCTTTCACGCCAAGCCTCGCTACACCAAGGACATGGATGTCTGGGTCGACCCCGCTCCGGACAACATCGCCCGAGCCAACTTGGCGCTGGCCGAATTCGGCAGCCCAACCCTGCTCCTGCCCGAGGATCGGGACCAGATCCTCCAAATAGGAGTCGCTCCCAACCGGATCGACCTGCTCCTGTCGGTGGGTACTCTGGATTTTCCCGGAGCATGGCGCCGGCGGGTCGAATGCCGCTATGGGGAAAGTCCAGCCAGCTGGATCGACCTGGACGGCCTTCTCGCCATCAAGAGCGCCATCGACAGCCCCAAGCATCAGGACGACGCACGGGTGCTGCGAGCGGTCAAGGGGCTGCGCGGCGACGAGACCCCCTAGTCCGGGCGCCATGGCTCTGATCCTGGGCCTCGGGTTGCTGTCCATGCGTCCGGCTCGCCGTCTCCTCCTGGGCCTGGTCCTCCTCGCCTGCACCGGCTGCGCCGGGCTCTACTTCCAGCCTGCCACCACCCCGGCCGCCCCGGCCCGCCCGGACCTGGCCCACTGGCCCTACCGGGAATACTGGTGCGGCCTCGTCTTCAACGGCGCCAGGATCGGCTTCTCCCACCTGGCCATGGCGCCGGCGGCCGAGCCCGGCCTCTATGAGATCCGCTCGGAGATGGCTCTTGCCTTTCGCCTCCTCATGCTGGACAAGCGGATCACCCTCAAGGCGCAGGATCTGGTCCGGCCCGATCTGTCCCTGGTCTCCTTCCATTACGACTTCAACCTGGACGGTCACACCCTGATCCAGGACGGCCTTCTGGAGGGGGATACGCTCACGGTGCGGGTGGAAAGCGGCGCTGGCGTGGAGGAGGAGCGCCACCCCGCACCGGCCGCTCTCTATCCGGCCAGCGGCACCTACCTCTATCCGCTGCTCCACGACCTTGTTCCCGGCCGGGTCTACGAGTTTGCCGCCTACCACGCCGAGGCCCGGACCGTGGCAACCGTGCGGCAGGAGATCTTCGGCTGGGAGACCTCCGAGCTGTTTTTTGGCCAGGCCTGCCGGATCCGCACCCAGGCCCTGGGCCAGAGCGTCGAGACCTGGCTCGACACCCAGGGCCGGCCGCAGCTGGAGCTGGCCCTGGGCGGGGTGCTCATCGCCGGCCTGGAGGACGAAGCCGTGGCGCGCCGGTATCTGGCCGAGGCCGCCTTGTCCAAGGCCGAGGCCTTCATCGATTTCAGCCTCATCCGCACCGAGCCGCCTATCCCCCAGCCCCGGGCCACCACCGAGCTGGAGATGCTGGTGACCGGCCTGCCGGCCACCCTGACCCTGCCCAGCGACAGCACCCAGACCTGCACCCCGGAGGCGGCCGCGGTCCGCTGCCGCCTCCGCCGGCCGGCCGCTCGTCCCTGCCGGCCGGCATCGCCCGACACCTGGCCCGAGGAGGCCCGCTGGGCGCTCTTCCCCACCAACGCCGCCCCCAACAGCCACCCGGCCATCCAGGCCCTGGCCCGGGAGGTCGCCGGCTCGGAAACCGACCCCTGCCGGCAGATCGACCGCCTCCTGGCCTGGATCGCCTCCCACATCGCCCGGGAGCCGGTGGATGTCTTCTCCGCCCTGGATGTCCTGGCCGGCGGCAAGGCCGAATGCCAGGGCCACGCCCTCCTCTTCGCCGCCCTGGCCCGGGCCCTGGACATCCCCTGCCGGGTGGTGAACGGCATCACCTACAGCGAGGACTTCGCAGGCTTTCTCTATCACACCTGGACCGAGGTCTTTCTCGATAGCAGCTGGCAGCCGGTGGATCCCACCTTCGGCCAGCCGGTGGCGGACGCCACCCACCTGAAGCTCCTGGCCGGCGAGACCATCAAAGAGCTGGCGCCCCTGGTGGACGTGGTGGGAAGGATTCAGGTGGAGGTGAAGGGACAGGAGGGAAGGGAATGAGCCTACGACCGGTGCGGTCAGTCTTCCAGATCCAACGCCTTGCTCAACGCCTCGGCCGTCCCGCGGGTAGTCCTGCCGGCCTGGTAGTCCTCCAGGGAGGCACGGAGTCGGGCCTGGCAGGCCTCCTCCTCAGCGGCGAGCAGCTCCTGGTAGCGGTCCTCGGAGAGCACCACATACTGGAGTCGATTGTTCCGAATAACGTGAACATCGCCGGTGGCAAGCAGATCATCCACAGCGGCGATGCCCCGCCGTTTGATTTCCTGTGCCGAAACGAGATGCATGGTCCAGCCTCCTCTAATGCGCCCCCATCAAGCCGGAATCTCGCTGAGATAGGGCAAGCCGCCGTAACGGCCCCGCAGATACCCTTTTTGCAGGGCCTCGCCCTTGCGGGGACTGAAATCGGAAAGTGGACGCAGGCAGGAGGCAGAGGCGGCATCCCGCTCCACAAACCAGATCTGGTCCCGCCGCAACACCTCAGGGTCCAGAATCGAGGTGTCGTGGGAAGAGAAGATCACCTGGCCTCCCTGGGAACCGGCAGCCGGGTCATGGAGGCGCCGCAGCAGGAACCGGACGATGGCCGGATGCAGGCTGTTATCAAGCTCGTCCACGAAGGCGATCCGGCCACTGGCCAAGATGTCGAGCCAGGGCCCGGCATAGGCAAAAAGCTTGCGCGTGCCATCCGATTCCTCGCCCAACGGCAAGGACACGGTTCCATGGCCCCCAGGAACCGGGTGCAGAAGCTGAACCCGCACCAGCTTCTTGCCCTCCAGCTCCTGCCGCACCTGTTCGCGGAGGTCGGCGGGCAGGTCCGCGGGCAGATCCTCCGGCGAAAATGGCCGCTTCTCCAGACGAACGTCGGCAATGCTCAGGTCAGCGGCATTGAGGAAGGCCACCACCCGCTGCCGGATCGCCTCGTCCTGGCACTGCTCGATGCTGAACACCGGATCGACGAGGACGCCGTGGGGAATGACCGCCAGCTCCCGGAACCAGTGGAACAGGGGCTTGAGCGCCAAGGCATTGAGCTGTACCGCGGTGGACAGGAACAGGGCATTGGGCCGGGTGGCCTCCTGCCAGAGCCGCTTGGGCCCGGTCAACTTGTTGCCCAGGTGCCAGCTCTCCTTCCCGGTCGCCGGATCATACCGCCGGTCCAGCCAACGCTGGGGCCGCCCCCCAGGAAAGGCCAGCAGCCATTCGGCCGTCACCCGTTCCCGGGTGGCCGCGAATCCATACTGGTACCGCACCCCATCCTGGATCACCAGCACCTGGACCTCGCTGGCGCGGCTGGACGCCTCAGGATGAAAGAGGAACGGCTGCACCGGGATCGGCTCCCCCTCCTGCCCCTCCTTGGCCGAGCCCAACACGAACTGCTTCATGAAGTCCATGGCCCGGATCAGGTTGCTCTTGCCGCCGGCGTTCGGACCATAGAGGACAACCGAGCGCAAGAGGTTCGGCACTCCAGGCACCTGCGAGGAAAAGCAGTTGCTCTCTCGCAGCTCGCGACCAGGGCCGGCGGTCATCTGCAGGGCCTGGGTCTGCCAGAAGGAACGGAAGTTGGCGACGCTGAATTCCAGAAGCATGGTGGGCCTCGAAAGGGTCTGTTGACTTTTTCAGGCCGATTATTGCACAAATAATGCAATTTCTACACAAAAAATATTGCCATCCGGACGACCGAGACTCATCCTGTGTCGCAGGAGGCTCCGCTTTCGTATGCCATTCGTCGATCTCCATCGCAGTTTCGTGCCCCTGGACAAGGACGAGGAGGCCGCCCTTGACTTCGACCCCCGTTGGGGGCGGAAGTACGGTGGCTGGCTGGACTGGCCTGACCTCCTGAAGCGGCGCCGCGTCGTGCTGCTGGCAGAGGCTGCCAGTGGCAAGACGGAAGAGCTCCGGCATCAGGCCAAGTCCTTGGAATCCCAGGGGCAGGCGGCCTTTTTTGTCACCATTGAGGACCTCGCCGACGACGTCTTTGAGAATGCGCTGGAGCCACGAGTCGTGGATTTGTTCCGGCGCTGGCGGGACGGGATGGCGACGGCAGATGCGTGGTTCTTCCTGGACTCGGTGGACGAGGCGCGCCTCAACCGCAAAGAACTGCGGAAGGCCCTGAAGTGCTTCCGGCGCGCAGTGAACGGGCAAATGGAACGGATCCGGGTCTATCTCTCCTGCCGAGCCAGCGACTGGCGGGGACAGGCGGACCGGGCGGCCATCGAAGAGCTTCTGCCTGTGCCGGTAAGGCCCATAGCGACGGAACAGGACGATCCCGATGCCGCTCTCCTCGACCCCGTCTTCAAGGAGAGCCGGCGGACCGGGCCGCCAAGAGGGGCGGACGAACAGGTGCCGGACGCGGAAGCCCTGCTGGTGGTGCGGCTGGTGCCGCTGGCTGCCGCACAGCGACGCCAACTCGCTGCAGCCAACGAGGTCCAGCAGCCCGATGCCTTCGTGACGGCGGTCGAGCAGCAGGGTCTCGACGCCCTGGCCGAGCGGCCGGGCGATCTCCTGGATCTGGTCGCCTACTGGCGGGATCACCACGGCCAGTTCGGTTCCCTGGCCGAGATGACTGAGCACGGGGTCGCCCGCAAGCTGGCCGAAGAAGACAAGTACCGGCCCGACAACCAGCACTTGGCGGCCGCCAAGGCCCGCCAGGGTGCAGAGCGTCTGGCCGCGGCCCTCACCCTGGCCAGGTCCTTCACCATCCGCGCCCCGGGCCACGAGCCGGACCCCACCCTGGCCGCCGGTGCCGTAGACCCCGCTGCGGTGCTGGACTGGACCGACGCCGAGCGCAACGCCCTGCTGCGCCGGGGGATCTTCGCGCCGGCCACCTATGACCGGATCCGGTTTCACCATCGCGGCACCCAGGAGTACCTCACCGCCCAATGGCTGCACCGCCTGCTGCAGGCCGGTTGCCCGCGGCAAGCGGTCTGGGACCTGCTCTTTGTGGAGCGCTACGGCGTCGAGACCGTGGTGCCCTCCCTCCGGCCAGCCGCAGCCTGGCTGGCCCTGAAGAACCAGGCGATCCGTGACGAGATCATCAGAAGGGAGCCCCTGGTCCTTCTCCGCCACGGCGATCCCGGCTCCCTGCCCCTGGCCGTCAAGGAGCAGCTTCTCCTCGCCTACGCCACCCGGCATGCCGCAGGCGAAATCGCTGACGACATGGTGGATCATCGCTCCCTGTGGATGTTCGCGACGCCGGACCTGGCAGATGCCATCCGGCAGGCATGGAGCATCAACGACCGGACCACGTTCCGGACCGACCTGCTGCGACTTGTCCGGGAAGGGACGATCCACGCCTGCGTCGATCTGGCACGGCCCATCGTCGTTGATCCGGCGGCAGACGACTACCTGCGGATCGTTGCCCTGGAGGCCATCGAGGCGTGCGCCGACGAGGCAGGGCTGGTCGCGGCTGCGGCGTGGCTGAATGGTGCGACACCTCAGGCCATCGCACGCCTGGGGCCCCATTTCGCCAAGTTGCTTTTTCCACGACGTCTCTCTGTTGATGAACTGCTCGGAGTGATCGAGCGCTTTCCAGGGCAGGAGGATCACCTCTCGTATCCCGAGCTCGAGCTCAAGGAATTCTGGCAGGCCTGCCCCGATGTTGCCACCCGTGACGCGCTCTTGGCAGGACTCGGAACCCTGTGCCTGAAGCCCCCGTTTCGGAATGAAATCAGGCGCGTCTCGGCGCGGTACCATTGGCTTGCCAGCCGTTTGACGCCATTGGCGCACCAAGCGGTGCTGGCCCTGGGAGAGGCCGATATCTCCGCGGGCTTGATCCAGGTCCTGATGGCCATAGAACGTTCCGACCAGTACGGTTCGTGGGAAGAGGATGCACCGCACCTGGCCGCAATGGTTGCCGCCAATGGCCGTCTGAAACGCCGGCTATTCTGGGCGGATGTGGAGGAGACACGACGCAACGGCAGCCGACGATCCGACCTCGCAATCTCTTGGAACCAGGCCCGGCCGCACCCAACTCCGTTGTGGCAGCTCGGGGCGCAGGATCTGGGATGGTTGTGTGCGGACCTCGCAGACCTCCCCCGGGAGACCGACCGCCGGACTGCCCTCCGAACCATCGTAAGTCTTCTGCGAAGGCAACACGACGGACTGGACGCCGAAGTGGACCGTCTGCGCAGCCTGGTGAAGGGATCCAGCGCTCTCCAAGAGGCGCTGGAGTCCTTTCTCACGCCGACGGTCAATGAACCGGAAGAACCTGCCGAATGGAAAGAACTGACCCGTGAGATCGAACTGGCCAAAGATCAGGAAACCTGCGCCAAGAAGGCTTCTTGGATCGCCTTCCGGGACCAGGTCAGCGCCAATCCAGCGGCGCTCCGGGATCCAGCCATCCTTAAAGACTGGGCTGTGGGGGCTTCCAAGCTCTTGACCCTGAACAGATGGCTGGCCAATAAAGCTGGCCACGGACTCACGCAGGCTGCCCGGCACTGGCGGCTCCTGGCCAAAGGCTTCGGGGAACCCGTCGCCGAAGCCTTCCGGGAAGGCATGAAGCTCCTGTGGCGAATCACGACACCGGCCCGGCCGGTGCGCAAGAACGGCATGGTCGAAGGGCAGTGGACCATAGTCCTGTCCATCGCCGGGTTGGGGATTGAGGCCGCGGAGGACCGGGATTGGGCTGCGCGGCTGCTTCCCTGCGACGCGAAGCGAGCGGCAGAACATGCCTGCCTGGCGGGGGCTGGATATCCGGCGTGGCTCGACGACCTGATCGATCAGCATCCGTCCGTCGTCCTGCCGCTTCTCCGAAAGACGCTGCAGGCTGAATGGTCAAACCCTGAGGAAGGGTGCCACGACTTCCTGGTCCAGTATTCCGGGAGGGAGCGGCAGATCCAGCCGGCCGTCCAGGAGATTCTGTTCGCGATCATCACCGGTCCCAACAAGCCTGCAAGCTTGACGAGGCTTCACCACGGTCTGGCCGTGCTGGGGCGCCTGGACCTGGACCCGGAGGATCGCCGGCGGCGAGCCGCGGCGTTGGCGCGCCGCCGGCTCCGCGCAGCGCACGCCGCCAACAACGACGCTGTCATGCACCGTTACCTGGCGATGCTGTTCCTGGTCAATGGCGTGGCGGCCACGGACGAGCTGGTCCGACGGCTGGACATCTCGTCGCCGGGGGACAAAACCCGGTTCGAGGCCGCTCTTGCCGCCTTGTTCAGCCACATCGGCCTGGCACAGAGTGCCCTGGCGGATCTGCCCGTACCCTCCCTGTTGGCCCTGACACACCAGGCTTATCGGCCTGCGCCCTCTCAGGATGAGCAGGCGAAGGAGGCCCGAGGCGCCCTCCTGCAGGCCTTGATCCGAAGGCCAGGCGCTGAGGCCTTCCATGCCCTGCACGAACTCGCCGACGAAGAGGCCATTGGTGAGCGAGCGGCGAGTCTCCGCGAGCTCGCCCATGGCAAGGCCGAGAGCGATGCCGAGCTGCCAGCCTGGACTCCGGCCGAGGTGTTGAACTTCGAACACCGCCACGTCGTACCGGCCAAGACCGGTGAGGCGCTCCTGCAGGTGGTCCTCGGCGTCCTGGCGGAGATCCAGCAGGACCTCCGGCATGAGGACTTCACCTCAAGGCCGTTGCTCACACGGGCCGCAGATGAGCCCGAGGTACAAGGCTGGCTTGCCGAGCAACTATCCCTGCGAAGCCGTGGGCAGTTCCACGTGCATCGCGAGGCGAAGGTGGCAGACATGAAGCAGCCGGACATCGTCGTCTCGTCCACCGCAGCGCGTTTCGAGGTGGCGATTGAGGTGAAGCACGGCGGGATGGACTGGACGGTTCGGGAGCTTGAGCGCGCCCTCACCCGCCAACTGGCGGAAGACTATCTCAAGCCGGCGAGCCGCCGGCACGGGATCCTGGTGGTGAGCCATCACGGCAAACGGACTTGGCGTGACCCGGCTACCCGGGCGTCCTTGCAGTTTCCCGCGCTTGTCAGCCGCCTGGATGAGCTGGCGCGCCGTTTACCAAGGAACGCTCTGGGTGCCATTGCGGTCCGGGTCAAGGGACTCGACGCCTCGACACCCGTCTGAGGCCCAGGTGAGCGGGAACAGGCCTCCCGCCAGCCTTGTCTTGCACATGGCTTGGTGGTAATGGTCCTGGAGCTGGCGGTGGCGGCTGGATGCCCGTTCATCCTCACCTTCAACATCCGGGACTTCACCGGCAGTGCTCGTTTCGGGGTTCGGGCGTTGACAGCGCAGACATTCCTCACCCTGCTGGGAGGCATCCCATGAGTACCCTCAGCCTCAGGCTCCCGGCGTCCCTCCACCGGGAGCTGCGGAATCTGGCTTCCCGGGAAGGCGTCTCCATCAACCAGTTCATCGCCACCGCCGTGGCCGAGAAGGTCGCCGCGCTCCTGACCGAGGACTATCTGCAGGCCCGGGCGGGGCGCGGCAGCCGCGCCGGGGTAACCGTTCACCAGGGTAGCTGGTGAACGGTTA
>JBFMBH010000126.1 GCA_040755095.1 Thermodesulfobacteriota bacterium | reverse complement strand
GACAGATCCAGGGCCGGCTGCCGCAGATCCACCAGGGCAATATCCTCCCCGGACTGGGCCAGGACCAGGACCGGCTCCGCCGCCGGCCGCGAGAAGCTGGCCAGGCCGTCCGCGCCGCTGGCCGCCGCGGCCAGGGCCTGGCCGCCGGCGTCCAGGAGCTGCACCCGCACCCCGGCCACGGCCTGGCCGGTCCGGAGAGAGGAGACAACGACATCGATCTCCTGGCGGTAGAGACGCGCTTGCAGCCCCAGGCCGGTGATGAAGAAGGTGGTGGTCTGGTACCGGGAAGGATAGTGCCCAGCGCCCTTCATGATCGCCAGGTAGAGGCCGGGCTGGCGCAGGGCCGGGATGCCCGCCACCGGCAGGAAGCTGCGGACCCGGGCATTGCGCTCCCCCCCCAGCTGGAAGCGGCCGCTATAGACCAGGTTGAGGAAAGGGCCGATGAGCTCCCGGCGCCACTCCTCGTCCCAGGAGGCCGGGATGTCCTTCTCGTCCCGGAACCGCTCCAGGTCCCAGGTGTCGTAGTCCCCGTTCCGGTAGCGGCCCAGGAAGGCCGGGATACGCTCCGGTGGGATGCGGTGGAAATCCACGTCCACCTCGGCCACGTTCACCGCCTCCACCGGCAGGCCCCGGTCGAGCTCGGCCGGCAGCACCATGCCGGTGCCGGCAAAGACGGCCAAGGCCGTGAGATCCCGCGTCCTGACCGTCTCCTCCCGTCCGGTGTCGGCCGCCAGGGTCCGGCCCAGGGCATCGGTGAGCCCGTCCGCCACCTTGACCTGGTAGGTCCGCCTGGGATCGATGTTGCGGAAATAGAGGTGCAGCCCCCGCTCATCGGCGATCCAGGCGCCGTCCACCACCTGTTGCCGGTCATCGAGCACCCGCAGCTGGGGCTGAAAATCCCGGGTGACGTCCACCGGCGCCGAAAGGGTGATGCCCAGGGCCGGGGCGTTCCGGAACTGCTGCTCGCTGATGTCGAGGATCTGGAAGGGCAGGTTGCCGTAGCGGGCCAGCAGCTCCTTGCGGCCGAGTGGCGCCGGGGCCGGCGCCTCCGGGGCCGCGCCCGGGGCCGGCGCCGGCAACGGGGCCTTCGCCTCCTCGGTCTGGCGCCCGCAGCCGGGCAGAAGCAGGACAAGGGCCACAAGGATTCCGGCAAGGCGGTGGCGGGCAGGCATGTTCTCCTCCGTTGGGGCGGCAGGCGGCAGGGCTCACCGGCAGGGTGGTGGGGCGTGGGTTTTATAGGTCCTATAAGACCGATAGGACCTGTAGGACCTATACCAGACCACCCTGTCTGGTCTTCACTCAGGCGCCGGTGACCAGGATCACCGGCTGCCGGCCGATCTCCGATGGCAAGGCATTGAGGGCATTGCCCGTGGAGCCGGACAGGGGATCGAAGACCCGGAAGCGGGCCTTCCTGGGCAGGCGGCCGGCGATGGCCTGCCGGTCTTCCGGGGTCAGGGGCTCGTCGGCCCAGAGCACGATGATGTCCTCCCGGGCCTTGACGAACCGCCAGGCGTGGACCCCGGGTCCGGGCGACAGGTCGTCCACCCACTTGATCTCGCCGGCCAGGAGCTCTTCCAGATGGGTGAGCACCTGAAAGGCGGGCTTGGGCGTAGGGAGGGTCGCCGCGCCGCTGGCCGGCCGCAACAGGCCGGTGCCCTGCGGCCCGCCGGCGAGGTCCGGCGGATCCAGCAGCTGGCCGTAGAGGCTCCGGGAGACGCCGGTGGCCACCATGGTGGTGACGAGGCGCACGACCTCCTCGGCCTGGCCGGTCTCACCGGCGAGCGCCGGGTCGGGGAGGGCGGTGGTCCAGTCCAGGCACCAGATGGGCTTGGCGTAACCGTTTTTTGCCATCTCCTGCCGGAGCCAGGCCACGCTGCCGGCGAGGACCCCGGGATCGAAGCCCCGGCCGTCCCCTGGCCCCAGGTCCACCGCATCGAACAGCTCGGGGTGCCGGAGGACCTCCCGGAGCCCCTCGTCCCGGGCTGCGGCCAGGACGATGGTGATGCCCGGGCCCACCCGCGCCTTCGCCCGTTGGGCGGCCTGCAGCAGCGCCAGCTGGGGCGCGGCAGGCGGGCGGCCGACCTGCCAGGTGGCAAACGGCCGGGTCAGGCCCGGCATGTCGCCCGCGCCGTCGTGGTTGTAGCGGTCGAAGGCCGCCGCCAGAAAGCGCTCCCAGGCCGGCAGGCTCTGGGCCGCTGGCAAGCCTCCCCCGGCGCTAGCCAGCCCGCTCGGCTCCGCGGTCAGCTGGGCCGTAGGCGCCAGGAGAAACACCGCGTCCAGACCCAGCTCCTGGAGACCCCGCACGTGGTCGTCCAGGGTCTTCCACTGGTAGCGGGAGGGATCGCCCTGGGTGGGCACCGGCTCGAACCTCTCCCAGTCCAGGTTGACGAGCTGGGTCCAGCGGATGCCCAGCTCCGGCACCGCCTTCCGGACCCGCTTGCCGGCTGCGACCTCCTCCGGGCCACTCGCCTCGACGCCGAAATCCACCACCAACGGCCGGTCCAGGCCGCCGGCCAGGGCCGGCAGTGCCCAGGCCAGAGCCGCCAGCACGACAAGAAGCGCCGCTGGCCTCATGCCACACCTCCTGCTCCCTCTTCGTCCCGTGCCAGACGCCATGCCACCACCCCCAAGGCAAAGACCATCCAGTTGATCTCCGAGGCCACGGTGTAGAGCGTGGCAGCGAAGATGGCAAAAGCGAGGATGATGGCCGCCAGGCTCAAGGCCAGGTGACGGAACCGCCGGTCGCGGCTCCGGCACCGCGCCTGCCAGGCGGCCAGGCCGCAGCGCCCATAGACCGCCACATAGACGGCCAGGCAGGGCAGGCCGTTCTCGGCCGCCAGCTGGGCATAGGTGTTCTGCCCCACCTGGGCCTCCCGGGCCACCAGGGGATCCGCGTAGATGTGGTAGACCTCCTTGAAATTCGAGGTGCCGATGCCGAAGACAGGGCTGTCTTTGACGATCTCCCAGCACATCTTGGCCCAGCCCCAGCGGTAGAAGAGGCTCTTCTGGCCGGACTCGCCCAGATAGCGGCTGACCGTGAGATCGGAAAAAAAGAGGGTGTACGCTCCGAAGCCCAGACCCAGAGCGGCCAGGATGAGAACCGCCACCAGCCACTTGTGCCGCATCTCCAGCCCCAGCCAGAAAAAGCCCATGGCGAGCCCGAGACAAAGGGCGGCACCCCGGGAGCCGGTGGCAAAGATGTCGAAGATGAACACCACCAGCATGAGCAGGTACAGGAGCCGGGCCGGCCGGCTCCGGGCCAGGCGCCAGGCGCCCAGGGTGGCGATCAGCCCCAGGATGATGGAGATGGCGAAGAAATCCGGATCCCCCGACGGGCCGGCGATCCGGAAGCGCTCGCTGGTCATGGTGTAGGGCAGCTCCGGCATGGGAAAGCCCAGCACCGTGAGGAGGTGCTGGCGGGTGATCGCCTCGAAGACCCCGACCAGGCCGACAAAGAAGTAGCTGGCCGCGATCACCCGCACCGTGCTGGCCAGATCCTCCCGGGTTTCGGTGAGGTTCAGAACCAGGAAGAAGAAGATCATGCCGGATACCAGGCGCACCTCGTAGGCGATGAAGCCGCCCAGCCCCCGGGCCATGGGCATGGACAGGACGGTGGTCAGGGCAAAGAGTGCCACCAGCCGGGGCGCCCAGCCGTCGAAGAAGGTGCGCACCGGGGTGTCGTCCCTGGTAAGAAGCGCCCGGCCGAGCCAGCTGGCCGTGACCGCCAGGAGCATGAGCTTGGGCAGGGTGATGAAGGACAGCGGGCTGAAGGAGCCGTGCACCGCCGGCGGAAAGAGCGAGGTCAACCGCTCGAAGGGCACCACGAAGAGGGCCGCGCGCATGCCCAGGGCCGGATAGCGGCACGTCAGGGCAACATAGCCCAGGCCCAGGATGAGGGCCAAGCCCAGAATCGGGCTGGTGATGGTGGACAGCCCCAGGACCGTGGCCAGGCCCAGGAGGCCGCCGGCCAGCACCAGCCAGGGCACGAGAATGGCCAGGACACTCGTCATGACCGTGCGGCCTCAGCCGCCCCGCTGCAGGCGAATGTTGCGCAACAGGCCGGCCAGGCGGTTTTCCGCCCGCCACTCCTCGGCACAGGCGGCCTTGAGCTGCCGGTATTGCGCCCGGCTCAAGGGCTGGCGCTCCCGGACCAGCACTGCTGGCAGGGCCACCGCCGCCTCCAGGAGGCCGGCAAGATACGCGAGCAGGTTGCCGGTGGCCAGGCTGCCGGCCAGGCCGGCGGCCATGGTGAGGAGGCTTTCCTGCAGGGCCCGCTCCAGGGGCAGGCTGCGCCAGGCCATGAACAGCCGGTTCCGGTAGTGGTTGCGGAAGAAGCGCCGGTTGGCCGCAGCCAAGACCCCTTTCTGGTGCAGGAGCACGCCGGCGTCGTAGATCAGGACCGAGTACCCCAGCCGCCAGAGACGGTAGGTGAGGTCCCGCTCCTCGCCGCCGTAGAAGAAGCGGGCCGGGAACAGGCCGGCCGCCAAGAGGGCCGCCTTGCGGATGACGACGTTGCCGCCCCGGAAGCGGAAGCTCTGGCGGAAGGAGGGTACGTCCGGCAGATACGGCGCCATGGGCAGGTCGAAGACCTGGGCCGCCGGCAGGTTCACCACCCGGCCGCCCACCGCGCCCACCGCCGGCTCGGCGTCCAGCTTTGCCACCATGGCCGGCAGGGCCGGCAGGTGGAAGCAGCCGTCGTCGTCGAGGAAGAAGAGGTAGGGGCTCGTGGCATTGACGGCGCCGATATTGCGGGGCGCCATGATCCCCTGGTTCTCCGGCAGCCGGATGATCCGCACCTCCGGAAAGGCCTGGGCCACCGCCTCCGGGGTGCCATCCTCGGAGGCGTTGTCCACCACCAGGATCTCGGTGAAGGCTTCCCGGCTCTGGTGGAGAAAGGCCAGGTGGCGCAGCAGAATCGGCGCCCGGTTGCGGGTGATGATGATGACGGAGACCGGCAGCATGGGCTTATCCCCCCGCCGGCCGCTGGCGGCGCCGGGCATGATGCCGGGCCAGGCCCAGGAGGAAGCGGGAGCCGAAGCCCTCCAGGAAGAGGGCAAACAGGAGGCGATGCCGCCGGAACCAGCGGCTGACGATCCGGCCCCAGGCCAGGGGGTCCTGGCCGGGCGGGTTCCAGCCCAGGGCGGTGGTGACCGCCCCCTCGAAGCCCAGGCGCCGCAGCACCGCCGTGGTGCGCGTGTCATAGCGGCCGTGCGGGTAGCAGAAGAGGGGCGGCACCGGCCGGCCCAGCCGTTCTTCCAGCAGCCGGCGGCAGCAGGCGATCTCGTCTGCCTGGGCCGCCTCCGGCAGCTCCGGCAGCCGGGGGTGGCTGTGGCTGTGGGGCGCCAGCTCATGGCCGTCCCGGGCCAGGGCCCGGATCTCGGCCCAGCTCATGAGGGGCAGGGCCGGCGCCGGGCCCCGGCCCTCCCAGTCGTTGTGCTTACCCAGATAGCCGGTGACCGGAAAGACCGTGGCGCAAAAGCCGTGGCGCTCCAGGATCGGCGCCGCCCGCTCCCAGACCGAGGCCAGGCCGTCGTCAAAGGTGATGACCACCGCCCGCCCGCCCGGTCCCATCCCCTGCCGCCACTTCTGAGCCCACTGGGACAGGGTCAGGACCCGGAAGCCCCGGCGGGCCAGGTAGGCCATCTGCCAGGCGAAGTCGTCTTCACGCACGGTCAGGAACGAATCCGGACCGCCGATGCCGTGATAGCCCAGGATCGGGCCAGGGGAGCGGAGGCTCATCGCTGGCGGGGGATCATCCAGTAGTCGCTGTCGCCCAGGCTGTAGGTCCAGGCCGCCGGTGCGGTGAGATCGTCCGGAGCCACCGGCGGCCCGCCGCCGTAGACCAGCCAGTAGTGGGGGGTGGGCCGAGGCCGCCAGCCCTGGCGCCGCAGGCCGGCGGCCAGGGGATCGTGGCCGGGCAGCCAGGCCACCAGGCTGGCCGCCCCCTGGCGGGCCAGCTCCTGTTGGGCGCCAGCCAGGAGCCGCCGGGCGATGGCCAGGTCATCCTCCGCCACCAGGAGCTCACTGACGATGCCATACACCAGGCGCTCCTTTTCGACCAGGTGGAAGATGGCGAGGCCGGCCGGCCGGCCGTTCTGCTCCGCCACCAGGGCCTGGTAGGAGACCACCGGGCAGCGGCGGTAGCGCCAGTCCAGGTGCTGGCCATCCTTGACCGCCATGACCGGCCGCCGCCGGAGCTGCGGCCAGAGGGCGTCCCCCACCCCGGCCAGCTCGGCCAGATCCAGCCGCCGCACCCCGGCGGGCAGCCGGCTCGGCAGCCGGCGGACAAGAGACGCCAGGCTCAGGGTGCCGGCTGCCAGGCCCAGCCGCCGGCCCAGGAAGGCCAGGGGATCGAGGGGCCGGATCCAGCGGTCCACCGGCCCCACCAGGCGCCAGCCCAGCACCCGGGTGGAAAGCTCCCGGGTGGCCTCCACCGCCACGGCGCACAGGAAAGGGAGCCGGTGCTCGGCCATGGCGGCCCGCAGGAAGCGGGCGAGCCCCAGGTAGACGCCGCCCCGCCGGGACGGCTCCAGAAGATCGATATCCGCCACCTGGCCGGCGGCCAGCTCCTGGCCGTTGACCAGGAAGCGCTGGGCATAGACGCCGTTGCGGCCCACCGGCCGCCCGTCCTCCAGGGCCAGCACCAGGAAGCCGGGACCGGCCGGGTTGTCGAAATACTTCCACTGCCAGAATGCCGGCGGCAGCACCGCCTGGCAAGCCTGGCCATGGAAATCGGACAGGAGCGCGGCATCGGCCGGGGTGGCGAGTCGGTACAGGATGCTCATGCAAGAGAAGGCTGCGGAAGAGCGACCAGGGGAATGGGACCGCCTGCCGGTACGGCTGGCCCGCCTTGACACCGCCTGGGCCAGCCGGCATACTGCCCCAAGGTCCGGCCGCCTGGCCGGCCAGGAGGCGAGAACCTATTTATGGGCCAATCCTGGCATGAATGCAAAGGTTTTCAACCCGGCGCCAAGGCCGCACAGCGGCCAGGGAGGTCCCGGTGAGCGACCGGCCCCGGGTCATCGTTCTCGGCCTTGATGGCGGCACCTTCGCCCTCCTCGACCCCTGGATGGCGGACGGCACCCTGCCCCACCTGGCCCGGCTGGCCGCAACCGGAAGCCGGGGGCCGTTGCGCTCCACGGTGCCGCCGGTCACCGGCCCGGCCTGGGTCTCGTTCATGACCGGCAAGGGGCCCGGCAGGCACGGGGTTTACGACTTCGTGCGGCCGACCCCGGCAGGGACCGGGGTCGGGGTGGTCAGCCACGCCTCGATCAGGAGCGAGACCCTCTTCACCATCCTGGCCCGGCACGGCCGCAAGGTCTCCAGCGTCAACGTCCCCCTCACCTATCCCCTGCCGCCGGTGGCCGGCTGCGCCATCGCCGGCATGCTCACCCCCAATACCGCCACGGACATCATGTTCCCGCCGGATCTCGGCGAGCAGCTGGCCGCGGCCAACATCGACTATGTCCGGGATGTGGGCTGGGAGCGGTTCGAGCATCGCCAGGCAGAGCTGGTGGCCCGGCTCCGCCACTGCGTCGACGAGCGGGTCAAGGCCTGCCGCTTCCTCATGGGCCGCTATCCTGCCGATCTCTTCCTGGCGGTCTTCACCAGCACGGACCGCATCCAGCACTCCCTGTGGCACCTTCTGACCGCTGCCCCGGCCAACCGCCGGCAGGAGCGGGTGAAAGCCGGGCTCATCGGCTGCTACCAGGCCATCGACGCCTTCATTGGCGAGGTGGCCGCGGGCCTGGACGCCGGCACCAGCCTCGTCATCCTCTCTGACCACGGCTTCGGCCCCCTGGCTGGCAAGATCAGCCTCAACACCATCCTGGCCGAGGCCGGCCTCCTGGTCTTCCACCCGGAGCGGCTGGCGGCCTTGCGCCGGCAGCGGGGCGCCAAGGCCGGCCTCCACGCCCTGATCCGCCGCCTGGATGCCTTCGACCTCTGGGGCCGCATCATGCCCCGGCTGGTGAAAAGGCCCCGCCGGTTGTCCAACTACGCCTTCCTGGACTGCGTCGACTGGTCCCGCACCCGGGCCTACGCCGTCTCCAACTCGGAGCAGGGGATCTACATCAACCTGCGGGGCCGGCAGGCCCAGGGCATCGTCGAGCCGGGGGCGGACTACGAGGCGGTGCGCGAGGAGGTGGCCACCCTCCTGGCGCAGCTCACCGGCCCGGACGGCCGGCGGCTGGCCACCACCCTGCTGCGGCGGGAGGAGATCTACGCCGGTCCTTTCCTTGATGAGGCGCCGGACCTGGTGGTGGCCTTCCAGGACGGCGAGTACGTGGCCGATGTCCAACCCCGGCCGGAACGCTTCCCGGTCCGGCTCTGGCAGCACGGCTCCGGCACCCACCGCATGGACGGCATCCTGATGCTGGCCGGCAGCCCGATCCAGGCCGGCGGCCGGTTGACAGGGGCCGCCATCACCGACGTGGCCCCCACCATCCTCCACCTCCTGGACCTGCCCTGCCCCGACGACATGGATGGCCGCATCATCACGGAAGCCCTCACCCCCGCCTTCCGGACCGCCCACCCGCCCCGCTCCGAGGCCGCCACCGGCGGCCAGGGAGGCACCGGCGGCCGCCCCGCCTACACCGCCGCCGACAAGGCCGACCTGGAGCAGCGCCTGGAGGAGCTGGGGTATCTCTAGACCAGGGTGAGAATCAGTCTCACCCCGGGAGGACGTATGGCGATTGCCCTGGAGCAGCTGGCCGAGGATCTTCGCATTTCTCCGGCAGACATCATCAACCGCGGTATCGCCGCCTTCCTGGACCGCGAACGGCGAGCCGTGGAGATGGACATCGCTGACTTGGCGGACCGCTATGGCGTGCACACGTCCGCCGAGCTGGCGGCCAGGATCGAACGGGGGCAGATCTGCAGCCATCCGGCCTGGGAGGAGCTGATCGAATGGCAGAACCTCGAAGCTTACCGTGACCGGTTGCTGAGCTGGCAAGCCAGGGCCGACTGATGTACGCCCAATTGGCAGAGCTGGCGCTGGCCGAGCACGGTGACATCATCATACGTGCGGAGCCGCGCGCGCGGCGTGCTGGAGTCCCCCTCAAGGTGCGCCTCTTCGTCATCGATGGCACCATGATTGATGTCTGGCTGAGTCCCGACCGGAAACGGTACTCCTATCACTGGGAACAACGCGCCCGCCGAGGTCTCCTGTTCCGTCACGACAATGCCCCTGATCATCCGCACCTGGCCACCTTCCCCAGGCACTTCCATGACGGATCCGATGCGGAGGTGAAGGAAAGTCACCTGCCGAACGATCCCCTTCTTGCCCTCCGAGAGTTTCTCGATTTTGTCCGCAAAAAGCTGCGCGGGTACGAACAGGGCTAGAGGGGGCCGTTTCCCTGGCGTCGGCGGAAGAGCCGGGCCAGCTCTCCCAGGCTGGTGCGGTTGCCGAGCGCCTGCAGTCCGAAGTAGACCAGCCCTCCGGCGCCGGCATCCACCAGCAGCCGGGGCAGGCGGGCGGTGAGCCCGCGGGCGAGCAGCCAGGGGTCCAGCCAGCGGAAGGCCAGGCCCATGGCCAGGGCGGCGAGGGCGGTGGCAGCCAGGGAGCGGAGCACCGGCCGGCCGGCCAGGCGGCCCACCTCCTTCTGGATGGCCCACCACAGGCCGATGGTGTTCACGGTCACCACCAGGGAGGTGGCGAGCGCGATGCCGCCAAGGCCCAGGGGCCGCACCAGGAGGGCATCCAGCGCCACATTGAGCAGGGAGGCGAACAGGGCCACCTTCAGCGGGGCCATGGAGTTGTGCAGGGAGAAGAAGGTGCCGTCCAGCATCGGGTTGAGGAAGTAGGAAAAAAGGCCCAGGCTGTAGAAGAGCACCGCCTGGGCGGTGAGCTGGGTAGACTCCACCCGGAAGGCGCCCCGCTGGAAGAAGAGCACCAGAAGGTCTTCCCGGAAGACGGCCAGAAAGACGATGGCCGGCACCAGGATGATGGCCAGGTGCCGGGTGCCGCCGGTCAAAAGGTCGCGGATCCGCGCCAGCTCCCGGCGGGCCGCCAGGCGGGACAGGGTGGGCATGAAGGCCCGGCCGATGGAGCCGACCACCAGCTTCACCGGCGCGGTCACCGCCTTGGTGCCGAAGGCCAGGGCCGCGATAGAGCCCGGTCCCAGGTAGGAGGCGAAGTAGCGATCCACCATGAAGTTGACCTGGATGAGGGAAACGGCCAGGAAGCGGGGGCCGGCCATGCGGCCCAGCTGGCGGACGCCGGGATGGGACAGGGCCAGGGACCAGCGCAGCCGGTGCCGCTCCGGGCAGGTCAGGAAGAGGACGGCCAGCCGGGCCAGATGGCCGAGCAGGAGCCCCACGGCCAGGGCGTCGATGCCGAAGAAGTCGGTGGCGAAGAGGAGGGCGGCCGGCCCGCCGAGGGCGGCCAACACCGAGGTGGCGGCCGGCAGGGCGAAGCGGTCGCAGGCAAAGGCCAGGGTAGAGAAGAAGGCGCCGGCCAGCATGACCAGGGACAGGGGCGCCATGAGCCGCATGAGGTGGATGGCAAGCTCCCTTTGCTCGCCGCTGAAGCCCGGGGCCAGGAGGGTGGTCAGGGCCGGGGCGAAGAGGACCAGGGCCAGGGCGAAGAGGCCGAGGAAGAGGATGGCGGCAGAGAGCAGGGTGTTGGCCACGAACCAGGCCGACTCTTCGTCCCCCTCCTCCCGGTAGCGGACGAAGACCGGCACAAAGACCATGTTGAGGTTCTGCTCCACCACCCCCAGGAAGAAGAAATGGACGGTCTCCGCCACCAGAAAGGCGTCGGTGGCGGCCGAGGTGCCGAACCTCTGGGCCAGGAGCACCACCTGCCCCAGGGCCAGGAGGAGGCTCGCCACCCGGGCCGCGAACAGCACGGCGGTGGCCCGGACCAGCCGGCGGCCGGTGGCACCGGGCGGCCTAGACGTCATGCAGGAAGCGGAGGAAGGAGGGCAGCGGCGAGCGGTGGCGGTTCAGAACCACCCCCAGGAGCTTGCCACCCTGCTGGCCGATGGCGGCCGCCGCCTGCCGCACCGCGGTCAGGCGGGCATGACGGGTGTCGGTAACCAGTACGACGCCGTCCACCAGGGGGGCCAGGGTGCGGCAGAAGACGTGCCGGACCGGCAGGCCATCGATGATGAGAATCTGGGCCTCGGGCAGCCAGGCCTTGGGGCCCGGCGGCTGGTACAGGAAGCCGGCGTGGGGATCGGGGAGCGCCAGCAGCGTCGGCACGCCGGGGAGCCAGGCGACTGTCTGCTGGCCCTGGCAGACGGCGGCCAGGCTGGGGCCGTCATCACCGGCCGGGTGGTGGCTGACCAGGGCGGTACGCTGGCCCTCGGCGGCCAGGATCCGGGCCAGCTGGCCGGCCATGAAGGTCCGCCCTTCCCGGGCGCCAGGGCTGGTGATGAGGAAGACCGCCGGCGGCCTGACCTGGGCCGCGGCCACCAGCAGCCCCACCGCCGCCTCCCGGCAGCCCTCCGGCACCCTGGTCATCTGCCGCTTGCCCATGCCCGGCCTCAACCCTTCAGCCGCGGCACCACCCCCAGGACCGGGATGCCGCAGCTCTCCAGATCGGCGCGGCCCTTCACCGGGTCCCGCCAGTATTCCACGAAGAAGGCCGTGCCCACCGCCACCACCGTCGCGAAGAACAGGCCGACCAGGATGATGATCCCCCAGTTGGGGGAATCCTTCTCCCCCAGGGGTGAGACATAGGCCTCGTCCAGAACCATGAGGCTCGCATCCGCCAGACCGGACTGGGAGGCCACCCGCAGCTCCTCGCTCTTGGCCTGCAGGCCCCGGAACAGCTCCTGGTAGAGCTGCACCTGGCTGGTCAGGCGGGCCAGGGTCAGCTCCCGGGCCGGCAGCTTCATCAGCTCGGACTCCAGGCGGCGGCTCTCCTTGTCCAGGGTGGTGATCTGGACGTCCATGGTGGCCAGGGTGTGGCCGATCTCCTTCATGAGCTCCCGCTCCTGCTGGGCGATCTCGGAGCGGAGGTTGACCACGTCCGGGTGGTCGGGGGTCTTCTCGTTCAGGAGGGCGGCCAGGCGCACCTGTTTGGCGGCCAGGGCCGCTTTCAGGTCCTGGATCATGGCGTTGGCGGCCAGGGCCGGCGACGACACCAGCTCCTCGGCGATGCCCCGGGGCCGGCGCTCCAGGTCGTCCAGCAGCCGGGCCAGCACCTCCCGCTCCGAGGCCGCCCGGGCGCGGCTCTGGCGCACCGACTCGAACTCCTCGTTCTTGAGGCGGATGGCGTCCGGCAGGGATACCCCCTGGTTGGCCTCCTTGAACTGCCGGAGCTGGGCCTCGGCGGCCGCCAGCTTGGCCTCCGCCTCCTCCTGCTCCGCCAGGTAGGTCTCATAGGTGGTGCGGCTGGCCTTGGCCGCCAGCTGCACCAGGATCTCGCCGGCCCGGCGGGCCATGGTGTTGGCCACCGCTGTGGCCAGTTCCGGGCTCTCGCCCCTGATCGCCAGGCTGATGACCTCGGTGCCTTCCACGACCTTGATATCGGTCCAGGCGCCGAAGCCGGAGCGGAAATCCTCGGCTGCCTTGTCCACCCAGTCCACCGGCGGCTTCTGTAAGATCCCCAGGCTCTGCAGGATGACGATGGGGAAGGTCATGGCCTTGACCAGGCCCATCTTGAGCCGCTCCCGCAGGTTGGCCGGCTCCTGGGCCTTCTGCCGCTTGCGCTCGTCCAGGCCGAAGGTACGCACCATCTCGTAGGCCATGGCCCGGCCATTCATAAGCATGGCCAGGCTCTGGGCATAGGAGGCGGCGGTGGTGGGCGGGCTGGACTGCACCCCCTCGGCAAAGGGGGCCAGACGGGTGCGGGGGTTGGCCTGGACCATGAGCAGGGTGGTGGCGGTCCACGAAGGGGTGACCAGATAGCCCAGGAACAGGGCCATGAACAGCACCGCAAGAAAGCTCATGGCCATGAGCAGCTTGCGGTTGCAGAGGGCGTAGAGGAAGCTCGTGACCAGCTGGTCCCGGGTGAGGATCTCCATGGGCGTCCTGGGTCAGCGGGCCACCGAGCTGGTGGAGCGCCGGGCACCGGCCTCGATGTTCTGGCCCAGCCAGATGCCGGACTCCACCTCCACCACCGGCCGGAGGATGAAGTACAGATGCTGGAAGAAGCGGTCCACGTCGGCCACCGTGCTGGTGGGCACGTAGACGATGTCGCCCCGGCCGAGCACCGGATTGGCGGTCTGGTCGTTGGCGGCGAGGGCCCGGGCCAGATCCACCAGCTGCGGCGGCTCCTGGCCTCCGGCCTTGAGCAGGGCGACATTGGCCAGCTCGCCATCCGGGGTCGGGCCGCCGGCCATGGCCAGGGCCTGGAGCAGCCGGGTCTCGCCCTCCAGGAGGAAGACACCGGGGCGCGTCACCTCGCCCAGCACAAAGATCTTCTGGCCGGTATAGCGCAGCACCTCCACCCCCACCTGGGGATCCTCGATGACCGGCGGCACGAAGGAGCGGGTGATCTCGACGCTGATCTGGGGGTCCACCAGGTAGCGGCTTAAGGCCTGGCGAAGGTCGGCCGCCGCCTCGGCCGGGGTACGGCCAGCCAGGGGCAGCCCGCCCACCAGGGGCATGGCCAGGGTGCCGTCGCTGGCCACCACCGCCTTGGTGGCCAGGTCGTCCTGGCGCCACACCCGCACTGCCACCTCGTCGCCCCGGGTGATCCGCTGGGGCCGGGGCTGGGCCAGAGCGGCAGTGATATCCTCCTGGACTGCGGCCAGACTCCGGCCGGCGGCGGCGATCTGGCCCACCCCGGGACAGAAGAAGCTGCCATCCGGACCGATTCTGACCTCCCGGTCCAGCTCCGGGTGCCGGAAGACGCTGATGCGGATCTCGTCACCAGCGGACAGGAAGAACTCCTGGACCCGAAGCGTATCCGGCGCCGCCGCCGGGGCCGGGGCGGTGGCGGCCGGCTCGGCCGCGGGCGAGCGGAAGGAGACCTGGCTGCAAGCGGCCAAGAGGGCGGCGAGCAGAAGCGCCAGAAGGCCAAGGCCGCGATGAAGGAAGGGGGATCGGCTGCGTTGCATGCGGGAGACGGCGAAGCTCCTTGGCTCCAGGCCGCCCAGCCGGGCGGCAGAAAGAAGGCCCACTATACGCTCGGGGCCGGAACAGTGTCAACGGGCTACCGGCCGGCAGCACGAGGCGGTCGCCTGCCGGGGAGAAATCCCCTGGCCGGCCGCCGGGGAGCGTGCTACCATGAGCGCCTTGTGCTGTGGCTCCATCCTTGCTCCGGGA
>JBFMBH010000125.1 GCA_040755095.1 Thermodesulfobacteriota bacterium | reverse complement strand
CACCCATCCTACGCTCTACGCTCTGCATCATGACCACCTCCCGCAGAGGCTAGACGAACGGGACAAATGGCACCAGCACCAAGACACCGATGACGTCCACCGGCAGGACCGGCCGGACCCGATACTGGCCGCGGGCCTCGGCGGCGTCCCGTACCCGGCGGTGGTCGGCCAGGAGGGCCTCGGCCCGGGCGAGGGCCAGGGCCTCCAGCCGGTCGGCGAGCCCGGCCAGGCGGTCGAGGCCGGCGCGGACGTGGCGGCGGCGGGCCGCGGGGTCCATGTCCCGGCAGGGCTGGGCATCCAGGAGCTGCCGGGCGGCATCGCCGTCCAGCCAGTCGCTGCTGTCGGCCGCCAGCGCCACGGGCAGCACCTCTTCCGCCAGCATGGTGTGCTCCTGGCCCGCCCGGCTGATGACGAGCTGGCAGCGCAGACGCACGAGCAGAACCACGGTCCGGACCGTTACCGCCTCGGTGAAGATGGCACCAGCCCGGGCAACGATCTCCGGGATCGAGCCGTCCATGGCCCCTTCGGCCAGGAAATCGGCCAGGGCGGCCACCAGGGGATGGCTGCGATGGATGAATCGGCAGCCCGGGGGCGGCGGGTACCGGAATTCCAGGTCCAGGGGCCCGGCGGGATCGATGCCCAGGCCTGCCAGCCGCTCCCGGACCACGGCCGGCAGGTGGCGAAGGTGGAGGCGAAAGCCCTGCCGGCGGCTCTCCAGGGGAGCCCCCAGGCGCTCGGCCGCCTGGCGGACAAAACGCCGCACGTCCTCCTCCCCGCCCAGGGCGGCCATGGCCTTGCGCCACTCGGGTAGCACCTCCTCGGGCCGCAGCCGGCGCTGGGCGAAGATGGTGCGGTTCCGGGCCACCTTGTCCCGGATGTTCTGCCACTTCCGGTCCAGATCCTCTTCCAGGGGAAGGAGCCGGGCCTCGAAAAGGGAGAGCTGCCGGGCCCGGCTTTTTCCCTCCTGTTGCCGCAACAGCACTGCCTGCATGACCGCCTGGCTGACCCGGTTCTCGTCATCGGGCATGGGCACCAGGACCCCCAGCTCCTTTCGGATCCGCTCGGCCTTGCGGAGGATGACCTTGAGCACCGCGCCGTCCACCGGATTGTCTTCGCCGTAGAGCATGACTGCCCGCACCTGGGAGGACGGCTGGCCGAACCGGTCCACCCGGCCTTCCCGCTGCTCGTGCCGGGTAGGGTTCCAGGACAGATCGTAGTGGACCACCGCGTTCAGCCATTCCTGCAGATTCACCCCCTCGGACAGGCAGTCGGTGGCCACCAGAATCCGCGGGTCGGTGGCGGCCAGGGCGACCACCCTCTCCTCCCGCTCCGCCGGCGCCAGCTCGCCGGTGACCGCCGCCACGGTATACTCGGGAAAGGCCTTGGCCAGGTGCTCGGCCACGTAGTGGGCGGTGGCGACGTAGCGGCAGAAGATCACGGGCCGGAAGCCGGCCGCCACCAGGGCCTGCACCTCGGCCAGGAGGGCGGCCAGCTTGGGGTCGGCCGCCGGCCCCCGCAGGTCGTCGGCGTAGCTGGCCAGAAGCGCCAGGTGCTCCACGTCGTCCCGGGCGGCGGCCGGCACGCTGTCGCTGATGGCCGCCAGATCAGCGCCGCCATCCAGGGTCAGGGCCTCGCCTTCCTCGTCCAGGACGTCCGGGCTCATCGCCTTCTCGATGGCCTCGATCCGGGTGGACAGGGCCTTGACGGCCGCGGCTGGTGACGACGAGATGCAGCGGAGCAGGGCCAGGGCCGCCCACCAGTTCATGCGCTGCTCCACGAGCCCCAGCCCCGCGGAGCCGGCGATCATCTCCCGGGCGTATTCCAGCACGTCGTCGAAGAGCTGCCCCCACCTGCCGGTGAGCCGATAGACGGCCTCCCGGGTGAGGCGCTCCGGGAACAGGCTCGCCTCCTGCCACTCCTCGATATCCGGTCGCCGGCGCTGGACGAAATGCCGGGCCAACTGCTCCCGCAGGGCTGCCCGCCGGCCCTCCGGCAGCTCATGGAGGCCGGCGAAATCCGGATCGAGCAGGCCCAGGAGGTTGGAGAAGGCCGCCTCGTCGCCGCTGTGGGGGGTGGCGGTGAGGAGCACCAGGTGGCGGCCGCCGGTCTCGGCCAGGCCTTTCAGGAGCTGGTAGCGCTGGTGGCGGCCGCCAGCGCCGCTCCTGGTGCAGGTATGGGCCTCGTCGACCATGACGAATTCCGGGCAGGAGCGAAGGAACTCGTCCCGCCGCCGATCGGACTTGATGTAGTCCAGGCTGACGATGGTGAAGGGGTAGACCTCGAACAGGGAGCGCCCAGGGGGCAGGCCCCGCTCCAGCCGGCCCACGGTGCTGGTGCGCACCACCTCGGCCGGGATGTTGAAGTGCAGGTCCAGTTCCCCCTGCCACTGCTCGCACAGATGGGGTGGGCACAAGACGGTCAGACGGCCGATCTCCCCCCGATCCAGGAGCTCCCGGGCGATGAGGCAGGCCTCGATGGTCTTGCCGATGCCCACATCGTCGGCGATGAGCAGGCGTACCGTGGCCTGCTTGAGGGCCATGAGCAGGGGCACCAACTGGTAGGCCCGGGGCTCCACGGCGATGTTGCCGAAGCTCCGGAAGGGACCGCCGCCTGCCCGGAAACGGAGCAGAAGGGCATCCCGGAGCAGGCTGCCCGCCTGGTGGGAGCCCGCCAGGGCCGGGTCCGGCGGCGGGAAGCTGGCCGGCGCCACCGGGGTACGCTCCAGGGGCAGATAGACCAGGGTCGCCTCCCGCTGGGAGCCGCCCAGGGGCCGCAGGATGAGCGTGTCGTCCTTGGAGTCGGGCAACACCACCCACTCCCGGCCCCGGGCGCTGACCAGGCTACCGGGCTGAAGATGGATGTCGAGGCTCATGGGTGGGGCTCTCCGCGGTTATCCGGCAACTCACGAGGGGGGGGGCCAGCATTCACGGCCATTCACCGACATCTTGCAAGACGGCCTCAACAAGACTCTGACGGATGAAGATGCCGTTGGCCTGCAACTGCTGGACAAAGGGCTTGATCGCCTCGATAAGACCTCTTTGTTTGGCCCTGCGCAGCAACCCCAGGGTGCCGATTCTCTTGACGCCGAACCGCTCCGCCACCCGCCGGGCAAGCGCATCATCCAGCAGGGCGGTACTCCCCGGCCGGGCCAGCGCCAAGGCAATAGCCTGGGCTTCACCGCGCCCGACCAGTACGGTCAATGGCAACAACAGGTCCACCGGTGGATACTCGACCTTGAGCCAGGACAGCTGACGCAGTTCAAGGGCACCAGGCAATCCTGCCCCTCTCACGGTCACCTCCTCCCAGACCTCTTGCGGGACCACGACCCGGGCATAGAGCTGTGGCAACAACGCCAGCTGATCGATGATCGCCAGGGCGATGAGGGGACTGCTGTCACCTACGACGGTCTCTTCATGCATCCCGCAACTCGTCGGCGATCTGATCGTCATGGAGGTTCATCACCGGCACCTGCAGCCGTCCCAGCTCAAACATGAAGCGCACCGTGGGCATGCGGCAGAACTCTGCCGCCTTGCCCAGGGAAAGCCGATGAAGCTCGAAGAGCTTGACGGCAAGAAGGAAGAGGAGCTCTTCTTCCAACGCGTGCGGGTCCTTGCCAGAAGTGACAAGCAGGTCGTCCGGATAGGGCAGGGACAAGACTGGCATGGTCGTCCTCCCATGGTGATAGGCAACGGTCGAGAAAACCTCTCCGCTCAAGCAACAACGGCCACCAGAGGTCAGGTTCGGCGGTCACGCCGCTCAATCGGAGGCGTAGGATGGGTGGAGGCGACAGCCGCAACCCATCAGCCGGCCGAGTCGAGATGGGTGCGCTACGATCCCCCTTCCTGCGCTTCCCAGATTGAAACGCCAGATCGGGGCTCATGGGGGGCTCTCCGGGGATGCCCAGGATGCCGAACCGCACGATCAGGGCCTGGCCCGCATGCTCAAAGCGCGCTTGGCCAGGCTCAGCACCCGGGGCCGCTTGCCCTGCTTGAGCTGGAAGCCCAGGCCTTGCCGAAAGATCTCGGGCATGTAGTACTCCCCCTCGCTCGGGAGCAGGATGCCACTCATCTCGAGGAGTCCGATTTCCCGCCGGTCCAACCCCAGCTCCTCCGGACTGAACGGAATCTTTCTTTCCGGGGTCTGGCGCAGCTTGTCGAATATGGGCACCAGAATCGGGTTCTCCTGCCCGATCTCCTCGATCTTCGCCTGGCTGCACAGCCGCACGGCGCCCCGGATGGTGGCCGGTGGCAGCAACCGGTCGCCGAGCGGCAGGGACAGGCTGGCCTGGCCGGCATGGCGCAGCAGCCGCACCAGATCCCGGGCCTGGATCTGGCCGCGAAAATCGGCCAGAGCCGCCAGCACCCAGTCGGCGGTCCTGGCCTCCCTGGACTGGTCGCCCCCCAGTTTCTTGCCCCAGACCGGCCAGAGGAGCGCTGTCGCCTCTTCGAGGGTGATGGACTCCGGATCCCTGCCGCCAGCGATATCGAGCGCCATGTCCGCCTGAAGGCACAGCCACACGGCGAGCCGCAGGGCCTGCTCCCGATCCCAGCGAAGGGCATAGGGCTCGTACAGCCGCTCGAACTGCCCGACGTTTTGCGGGATTGCCGCACGTACCACATCGGCGCGAACGAACACCACCACCCCGAAAGGACAGTTGGGAATATCCCGCAGATGGCTGGGCACGGCCTGCAGAAGCGCCCGAACCGCTGCCTGCTGCACAGGATTGTCGGTGACGCCAGGGAAGATCTCTTCAAGACCATCGATGACCATCACCAGACGCCTCTTCTGCTGCCGGAGCATCGCGGCCACCCGCAGGCTGGCATCCTCTTCCAGATTGGGCGCCATCTGCAAGGAGCGGGCAAACAGCTCCAGCCAGCGACGACGCCACCATGATTCCTCGGTACGGTTCTCGGCCAGGGCCTCCTCGAGGCAATCACGGGCCTCGGTTTGCGTCCAGGCTGGACTGACGCTCGCCAGCGCCGTCGCGGTCGCTTCCTGGCACTCCTTGACCAGACGCTTTGCCCCGTCCCCCAGGCTCTTCGGCGCCAAGAAAGGCCAGACGTCGCCCCAGGCGCCGTTGGTGCCGGACCCCAGGGTGGCCAGCAGGAACCTGGTCCACTGCTTCTGGCGGATCAGCTGGAGGTAGGTGTAGGTCTTGCCCGCCCCCTTGGCGCCCATGACCACCACCACGGGCAGATCCTCGCGGTATTTCTGGGCCAGGTTCCGGAGGGGGGTGGTGGTCAGGAAACGTTCTCCCTTACCGGATTCGGCATACTCGACACTTTCGGCGAATTCCACCAATCTCCGCCGGCCCTCCGCGCTCAGTACCGAGGGGGAGGGCGGCATCTTCTGGGCGTCCCCGCGCAGCAGCCACCAATCCTCGAGGAGCGCAGCACACTTTTTGGCCACGGGGTTCCCTTCCAGTTTCTGCATGGCGTCATCAAGGCTCGAGATCACGAGCAGCTCCTGGGCGAAAGGAGTCTCCTCGACGCGCAGCCGCGGCGGACTGACTTCGTCCTCCCCTGGCGTATCCGGATAGATGCCAAGCCACTGCTCGCGGAAGGCATCCATCCTGGGGGAGCCTGCCAAGTCCTGGGGCACCATGGAGAGGAGCACCACCGGATCGGTCAGATACTCCTTGTCCACGGGCGGCGCGAGCTTCCGGAGCTGGCGCAGGACCAGGGAGGTGCCTTCCAGGGACTGCAGGGAGGGTGTTGTCACCACAACCCGCTGGATACGGGGATCGAAGAGCAGGGGGCTGGCCAGCTCCGAAAGGCCTGCCCGGAGATCCAGAAGAACGACGTCGGCCCGGAGATGTTGTCCCAGGGCGGCGAAGAGCTCTCCCAACCGCCAGCGGGCGTCGGGGCCCTGCAGGAGATGCTCCGGCCGCACTGCCGTGCCCAGGGCCTGTGACTCGTCGCGAAATGCTGGCAAGAAGTAGTGCTCCGCTGTCCCCCCAGCCGTAGCCAGCCGCAGCGGCTGGGCCCGGAGATGATGACCGGTGAGAGCGATGGCTTCCGGCCACCCGGGATCGGGATCGGCATGGGCCAGGGCCAGGAAATCGGCGAGAGAGATGGCCTGCTGGCCCAGACCAGAGGCGGCGGCCAGGGAGGTGATGCCCGGTGCTTCCAGGTCGGCATCCACAAGCAGGCACGAAAGCCGGGGCTCGTGGGCGGAAAGGGCCTTGAGCAGGGCCAGAAGATGCAAGGTACGCCCGACACCACCCTTGAAGGAATAGAAGGCAAACAAGGCCGGCGCTCCTGCCGGAAAGGCCGGGGGCCAGTCGATGGCGGCCGGCTCGGCGGGCAGAAGGGCGATCCGCTCAAAACTGGGCCTGACGGGGGAAGCCGTCGGCCCGGCCTCGCCGGTGACCTCCATGACCACCGGGAAAACTCGATCACGATCCGGAAGGCTGTCCAGATGGATACCCAGGCCGGGCTGGTACCGCGCGCCAAAGCAGTCGGCCAGAACCTGCTCCACCTCCCTCCGATCCGTCTCCGCCCGCAGGCGCAGCTCCAGGCCGTCGTGGTAGGCAGAGGCTCCCACCAGGCCTTCGGGCCATTCCCCTTTGTCCCGGCGTACGGCCAACCGGGCTTCGATGTCCACCCACGTGTACAAAGGTTGCATCACAGAAGCTCCCTCCGCAGCCAGCTCATGATCCGGTCGAGCTCCTCCTGGATTCGCTCCTCGCCGTCCAGGCGAATGCCATAGCGAAACGCCTCATGGAGCTGCCTCGGCTCGACGGGTTGTGGCTCGTCCTGCCTGGTCCTTGTTGACGAGAGGACATACTGCCGCGGCAGACGCAGCTCCTTCACAAAGGCCCGGAGGTCATGGCCATGGTTCCGGACACCCAACTGCCTGGTGTCTGCCGCCCTCTCTCGCCGCATCAAGGCGGCCTTGAGCCCGCACTCCACCGCATAGACCAGCAGAAGATGCCGGGAGGCGGCCGGCGGTGGCAACTCCTGCGCCACCCAAGCGTGCTCCCGATGGGCCCGCTCAAGCCCTCTCCGCGTGGCGGTCAGCATGGGTGGGACTCTCCGAAGACGTCCGGAAATTCGGCAACAATGGCCGGCCAGAGGGCCTGGTCGCAAGGAAAGCGGATGACCGTGAAGCCCGCAGCCTCCAGGCGGGCGGTGATGGCCGCATCCAGACGCCGCTGCCGGTCGTGCTCGTGGTGGGGACCATCAATGTACACCAGGGCCTGGGTGGCACGGTAGACGAAATCCGGCCGGGTGGCGTGGGCTTCCAGGAGGAGCTGGGCGTCGTCGGGAAGGCGCAAGCCCTGGCGGAGGAGGTACTGGAGCCAGGCCTGTTCCAGGGAGCTGCCGGCGAGGCGCCTCAGCTCGGCCAGCTGCTCGACCCCGCTGCGGCCGCCGGTCCCCCGGGACACCTCGGCCCGGGTGGCGCGGCACAGAAGAGCCAGAACCTTCGGACTGCGGCGGTCCACCAGCCGGTGATCGATCTGGTTGGCGTAGCTCAAGAGACAGCGGTAGCAGCCGGCCTCGCACTGCAGGTCGAGATCCCGAAGATCGTCGGCCTGCCAGCTCGACCCCCGCTGCTGGTAATGACAGATCTCCAGAGCCCGGGCCACCACCCGACCCATCGCCTCACGGTCGTGGGCCAGGCGGGTGAGGACCCCGGCCCCGCCCTCGGCGGATTCATAGAGCAGGATGGCCCGCCGGTGCTCCCGGTCCGGCAGGGGCTCCGCCGCCAGCTCCCCTTCCTCGACCTGGAAGACCGACTCGATGCCCCGTTTGACAGCGTACTGGAGGGTGGCCATCTCGCTGGCCGCCAGGACTTCCTTGGGGGTGAGGATGAGCACGTTGCGGCGATCCTCCACAAAGGGGGTGATCCGGCGTATTCGTGCCACGGTGGCGCTGGCGGCGGCGTCATCATCCTCTTCCGGGGCCTGGGCGTCTTTCGCCCAGAAGCCGCTGGCGGTATCGATGTTGAAGCCGAAGATGGTCTTCTCCTTGCGGCGACGCCAGCCCAGGTTGATGCGCCAGACCGTTGCCGCGGGTGCATACTGCAGGGTGAAGAGCGCCTCTCCCCCCTCGGCGTACTGGCTGGCGGTCAGGCGCGGCCGACCGCCCTCCTCGGCGAACTGCCAGGTGGTCACCGTGTCGTACCCCAGTCGCCGGCGCTCCTCCTCGTCGCAGGTGATCCGCTCCACCCGCCGGGTGGCAACGTTCTCCACCCGGAACAGATTGGCGATCCGTCGTCCTTCCTCCAGGGAAGCGGAACAGGCATGGCAGCGATCGGCCTCGAGAAAGCCGGCAAAGTGCCCGTAACCGCAGGCCGGGCACAGCCGCGCCTGCCGCACGGCCAGCCCCATGTCCGGCCCCTCGCTGCGATCCCGGGCGCTTACCAGGAGCCGAGTCACCCGGAAGAGACCGCCCTCATGGTAGATGAGGGACAAAGGCCCGAACTCGGCCAGTCCCAGAAAACGGGCCCGGGAGATGTACGTCTCCCGGCCGCTCTTTTCCCTCCTGCCGGGGATGTACGCCAGAAGAGGCAGACGGGGGAAGTTGTAGCCGGGGAGAAATCCTTGGCTGGCCAGGTAGCGGTAGGTGTAAAAGTCCGCGTGCGCCTTCGCCTGGGTGGTGAGGAGAAGCTCTCGCTGCAGCCGCGCCTCGTCGTACCGGAGCTTCGCCTCTCGCCTCTCCTGTTCTGGCGCGGCGGCGTTCATCTGCACGGCATGGCTCTGCTCCATCTGGGCGCTGGTGGCTCGGAACAGGTCCCGCCACCGATCCAGGGCCTCATCGAGATCCAGGACGGTGCGGCGCAAGGCCCGATCCTGCCAGTCCTCGGTATACCACGGTGCCGCTTCCGGGGTGAGATCACCGGCCAGGGTGGCCAGGATGGCCTGGGCCCGTCTCCCGGCCCGGGCCCGGGCCGATGAAGAATCGAGGCTGGCCGCCAGCTCCGGGCGCAGGGGCAGCCGGTCAGCATCCCCCATCTCCAGGAGGCCGTCCACGGAGGGTGTCAGCCGCTGTCCGGTCTCCGCCAGCCAAACCGCTCGCAGATGGCTGGTGATGAGGTCTTCATTGGCCAAGTCCAGGAGGGGGGGCGTCACCTGACCGGCCACCATCCTGCTGGGATCCTGGAAGAAATACTGGTCGTGGGGGCTCAAGGCTGCACAATAGGTGAGCACCAGGGCTGGCTGGCCACTGCGACCGGCACGGCCGCTGCGCTGGGCATAGTTGGCGGGCGTCGGCGGCACGTTCCGGAGATAGACAGCGTTGAGCTGGGCGATATCCACGCCCAACTCCATGGTGGGGGAGCAGAAGAGCACCGGCAGCTTGGCCGCCTCGAAGCGCTTCTCCCGCCGCTCCCGCTCGTCGGCATCCACCTGGGCGGTGTGCTCCCGGGCCTCCAGCCGGACAAGGAAGCGCTCGCCGGCAGCAAGGGCGGTGGCCACGTTGCCATAGAGGTCCTTGAGGAAGGGGTTGTCCACCGGCCGGGAGCTGACCGCTGACGTGGGACCGGGGCCCAACCGCCATTGGAGGATATCGCCCATGACCCGGTAGCCGCTCAGGCCGTCGCCCAGATCCCCAGCCTCAATGAGCCCGTGACGCATCAACCCGGAGAGAAGATCCTGCACGAGACTCTGGTACAGGTCCTCGGTCATCTTGCCAGGGAAGTGGGTGTCGGTCTCGGGTTCCCATGACGAGGGTTTGCGCAGCTCGCGGCCGAACCGGGAGCGGAAAGAAGCCGAGGCCAACGGTTCGTCGATCGGCCGTCTGGGCTGCCGGGGTCCGGCGAGGCACCATGAGGCCTCCCTGGGCATCTCGTCTGGCTCGAACCCCCAGGGCTCCTTGAGGCTGGTGAAGCTCGCGTTCCTGAACTGCTCCAGCTGCATCGGGTCCAGGTAGCGGGTCTTGATGCACCGCTCGGTGCGCATGAAATCCAACAAAGCCCGCAGGAGTCGCTCCCGAAGCAGCGGCGGAGCCGTGGCCAGCCGAGGATGAGCCGTGCGCCACAGATCCTCGTCCCGGCTCAGATCCCCCAAGCCGTCGTAGTCAATGGTCAAAAGGCCCAACTGCTCCAGGTTGGGGTTGTTGATCCGCCAGCCGCGCCGCAGGTCATGATAGAGACGGTAGCCAAGAACGTTGCGCAATGCCTCCTCCGCCCGACGCCTGGCAGGTCCCGTAGCCTCCGGTGTCACCATGAACTCGGCCCGCACGCCCACATCATCCTTTGCGAAGCCCAAGGCCACGAACACCGCCTGGGTGAGGGTGGCATCGGTCAGGGGGCTGACAGGCTCCTGGGACAGGGCAGCGAGCAACGCCCCCCGCACGATCAAGACCTGGAGGAAATCGTTCAAATGGCCTGCCTGCAGAGAGGCATCCTGGCGATTATCGGTAAAGCCAAGGATCTTGCGCGCCTCCTCAGGCAAACCATGCTCGTCGGCCCGCAGAAAACGGAGGCAAGCCAGGGTCAAGACGGTAGTCGCCGAGGCCCGGCCCTCCGAAGACAGCTTGCCCAGCTTGGAGGACTCCCGCAACCGCCCCTCGTGGAGGAAGCCACACGCCAGGCAGAAGCGGAAGCGGCCAGGGATCAGCCAGCCTTGCAGACCGGATGTGCCGATGGCGCCATCCGGTCCGACCGTTACGGCCTTGGGCTGGTATTTCCGGAAGTGGGCCTTGAGGCGGATCTCCTCCCGCGCCAGATCAAGCCAGGTCTCGGGATACCGCTCGTAGTCGCTGCCGTCCCAGGCTTTTTCCGGGTCGGGGAAGAAGTAGCCAAAGGGACTGTCCTCTCCCTCCCGCGTGATCTCGTCCAGCTCCCGCGGCGCCAACGTGCCGCCGGCCGGCTCGTCGTCGCCCTCCCGCCAGACGGGGTAATACTCCTGCCCGCACTCGCGGCAGAAAGCGGCGTTGAAAAGCCGCTTGTCCCTGGAGCCAGGCTGAAACTGCTGGCCGACGATGTCGATGAACCGTGTCCCCGCCGGCTCCAGCGTGGTGTAAACGTTGGTCCCCGCGGAGATGAACTGGTGCAGCCGAAAGGCAAACAGGCTGGCGCCATCGGCCGCCTTCGTCCGGCAGGCCAGCAACAGGAAGCGGGCCAGGCGGTCCTCGCAGAGATCCAAGGACCGACCGCAGGTCTCAGCCAGGTCCGCAGCGGCGTCCCGGATCGTCCGGGGGCGGGCCCGAACCCACCTCTCCCCCTCCTTGGCCAGCCCCAGGGAGGTCTCGATCCAGACCGCCAAGGGGTGACAGCGGAGGTCCTCGTAGGTGGCCTGGACCGGCACACCAGCATCCACCGCCGCGGCCAGACGCGCCCGGGACAACGGCTCGTCTGGCGTCGTCACTCGCCGCAGGCTCTCGGTGATAATGCAGTCAGCCGACACCTGGGCGCCGAAAAGGCGTGAAGCCACGCCGGCCACGGTCTGTTTACGCCTGGCCGCATCCCCCTCGCTGGCCATGGTGGCCGAGGTGCCCACGCACCGGAGGTGCGGGCTCAATCGCTCCCGCAACCGGCGTACCAGCATGGCCACGTCAGCCCCTTGGCGGCCGCGGTAGGTATGCAGCTCATCGAGGACCAGAAGCTCCAACCCCTGTGCCCCTCGCACCACCGCGCGGTCTTCCTCCCCCTGTCGGGTCATGATCAGTTCCAGCATCATGAAGTTGGTGAGGAGGATGTCGGGAGGGTTGGCCGCGAGTCGTTGTCGTTCCTCGTCCGACACCGGGCCAGTGTAGAGGCCGAAGGTCACGGGCGACTGACCTTCGGGATAGCCCCGGCCGAGGAACTTCTCCAACTCGTCATACTGGCTGTTCGCCAAGGCGTTCATGGGATAGATGACGATGGCCCGGATCCGGGGGTTGGGATCGGCCGTCTTCTGGCGGAGCGCCAAGTCGACGATGGGCACGAAATAGGCGAGGGATTTGCCGGAGCCGGTGCCGGTGGTCAGCACGTAGGATTGGCGACGCTGGGCACAGAGGATCGCCTCCTCCTGATGCTTATACAGGCGCAAGGAGATGCCAGGCGCGCCCTCTGCCGTCTTGCCGTACCGGAAGATGCCGGCGCATTCCGGATGCAGGACGCCGGCCGCCACCAGCTCCTCCACGGTGCGACCCGGGACGAAGGCTGGATTGAGCTGCACCAGCGGCGGCGGCCAGAAATGCTCGGACTTGTACCTGGCCTCCACATAAGCCTGGATGTCGGCGGCCTTGATCCGCACAAAGCTGCGGGTGAACCGCTCATACTGGCCAACGACCGCGTTCCGGAATGCAAAGACGTCCATGGACTTCCCTGGTTGAGCAGCGGGCAAGAGCCTGGATGGAGCCAAACAAGTCCTTATAAACCGCCATAAAAGAAGCCGTCAAGAAGCGAAAACCCATGTTGCCTTGCCGAGGCTGGAGCGCAAGAGGGTCACGTTCTGCCGGCTTCTCCGGAGCATACCCTGCCGGAGAAGGCCGCCTGCACCAGCGCCACGGTCGGCAAGTCGGCGGGGGCGAAAGGGTAGCGACCCATTTCCTGGGGCCGCACCCAGGCCAGGGCGGCGTGGGCGTGGGGCTGAAAGGTGCCGGCCAGGTGCCGGACCCGGTAGCTGGCCAGCTCGATCACCGCGTGCTCGTAGCGGTGCCGGTGCACGAGCAGGCACTCCTCCACCGCCACCTCCACCCCCAGCTCCTCGTAAAGCTCCCGGACCAGGCAGGCTGCCGGCTCCTCGCCCGCCTCGATCTTGCCACCCGGAAACTCCCAGAGCCCGGCCAGCCGGTCGCCGGCCGGCCGCTGGGCGATGAGGATCCGACCGGCTTCTTCGATGACCGCGGCGGTGACGCAAATAAGTGGCAGGGTGGCCGTTGCCGGCCCAGCCGGGGGGATGGCGGGTCCGTCCTCACGCATGGCTGCGGAGCTGGATCTCCAGCGGGTGGGGCGCCAGATAGGTCTGGCCAGCCAGGGCGGCGACGCCGTGCTGGCGGACGAGGCTGCCCACCAGGGTGATCGGCACCGCCAGGGGGAGGGTTCCGGCGCGGTAGCGGTCGATGCTGGTGCGCAGCTCCGCCTTCTCGCCGGCGGTGAGCATCCTCCTGAGCGAGCCGGCCATCTGCTGGAGGACCTTGGCGTTCTTCTTCCGTGTGGCCAGGCGGGCCAGGGCTTGGCAGAGGAGGGCCTGGTAACGGGCAAAAAGCTCGACCACCGGCAGCTCCCCGGCGGTGGCCACCAGCCGGCCCAGGGCTCGGCAATGCTGTTCGCTGTGGGCCATGATCTGGAGCTGGTGGCTGGCGTGGAAGGCCGCCAGGCCGTCCCGGTGCATGGCCTTCTGGCGGCAGGCCCGCCAGCGCTGGCCGGCGAAGATCCGCTCGATGAAATTCTCCCGGACGGCCTCGTCGGAGAGCCGGTCGTCCTCCTCCACCGGCACCAGGGGGGAGTGCGCCATGAGCTGGCGGGCGAAAAGGCCGACCCCAACACGGCGAAAGCCGGCCGCGCCGGTCAGAACCTTGACCCGCTGCACGCCGCAGGAGGGCGACCGGCTCTTGAAGATGAAGCCGGACAGGTCGTCCGCCGCCAGCTCCGGCAGCCGCTGCCGGGCCCAGCCCAGCAGGCGCTCCGTATGATCGATGCCGGTGCCGGTCGTGACGAGACGCGGCGCGGCCGGGTCGCCTACCAGGTGCATGGTCTCCCGGGGCACCGGCAGGCCGCACTCGACTTCCGGGCAGACCGGCACCACGGTGCAATGGCGGCTCAGGGTCTCGGCCACAAAGGAGGCCAGCCGGTGGCCACCGTCGTAGCGCACGGGGTTGCCCACAAGACAGGCACTGACGCCGATGCGCATGGTCTCGTCCTTGGCCGGCCTGGCACCGGGCTGGGCGATCTTCATGGCCCTCCTCCTGGGGCAGGTGTCCCGCTTCTGCTCCCAGCATGCCTGGCCGGCCTGGCCTGGTCAAGCCTGGCCACCCCCGGTTGACGCTTGGGGACGATCTGGGCTATGACAACCCCAGGCAAGAACCGCCCCAGGCCCGGGCTGCCCTCCATCCCCCACCCCAGGAGCGCCCTATGCAGGTCCTGTACCTGACCCGGGAATACCCGCCCCACGTCTACGGCGGTGCCGGCGTGCACGTGGAGCATCTGGCCCGGGAGATGGCCCACTTGGCCACCGTGGAGGTCAAATGCTTCGGCGACCAGCAGGCGCCCTTCGACAACCCGGCGGTGCACGGCTACCCCTTCACGGAAGGGATCTTCGAGGGCAACCCCCGGCGGGTCAAGCAGGCGCTCATGACCCTGGCCACCTGCCTGCGCTTCAACGCCGCCCCCATCGAGGCGGACGTGGTCC
>JBFMBH010000124.1 GCA_040755095.1 Thermodesulfobacteriota bacterium | reverse complement strand
CCCCCCCCCCCCCCCCGGGAGGGGTGCCCCTGAACCGCGCGGTACCGCCGGGCCTCAGCGGGCCGAGGCGGGCAGCGGTGCGTGGGCGCCCAGCACCTGGGCGGTGATCTCGGCCCGGGTCCGCTGCATGGCGAAGAAGTACAGGGTCCACAGCTCGCCCAGCATCGTCTTCACCTTCTGGCGGAACTCGGGGTTGGCCGCCCCGTGGAACTCGTCCAGGAGGGAATCGAGGTTGGTCATCTCGGCCTTGCCCAGGAGATAGGCAGCGGCCTTCATGTTGATGGCCGGGTCATACAGCTCCCGCTCGATCTCCAGGATCCCCTCTTTGCGCAGCTCCGGCACATACTTGGCGTTGATCTTCCACAGGCCCATCCCCGGGCCGTCGGTGGCGCCGGTGGGGTTGAACTGGCTGCCCGCCGAGGCCAGGGCGAACATCAAGAGCGGGTACGGCGTCTCCTTGGCCAGGCTGACGATGTTCTTGGCCAGGGACGGGTAGCAGTAGACCGAGTGCTGCTTCTCGTTGAGGATCCAGGTGATGATCTCGTCGTGGATGGCCTCCACGGTCTGGGCCGCGCCGCCGTACTCCACCATCTTGCGGAAGCTGTCCAGAAGCTGCTGCCGCTCGGTCTCCAGGGCCTGCCGCTTGTCTTCGCAGTCCTTGCCGGCCGCTTCGCACTGCTCCTGCAGCCCCTGCAGCCGCTCCCGGGAGGCGCGCCACCGGTCCCGCTCGGTGTCGAACTCCGCCAAGAGCCGAGCCTTTTCGGCAAAGGCCTGATCCTGCAGGCTCTTGTTCTTGTCAAAGAGCCTTGTGACCTCCTCTTCCATCTTGGCCCGGAGGCCGGCGGCCTGCTGGCCCAGGTCCTGGATGGTGCTCTCCTTCTGGCTGACCTGGGTCTCCAGCGCGGCGATCCGGCCGGAGAGGTCCTTCTGCATCGCCTTGTACTTGTCCGACCAGAAGAAGATGACCAGGAGAAGAAGGGCCACGACAGACAGGATCTTGATCAGGCTGTTCATGTCCCAGTTGGCGGCCGCGGGATGGTGTCCTTGCTCGCTCATGGCTCACACCTCGTTTTGGTATAGAGTTTGCTCCCCTGCCGCAACCTTCCCCGGAGGCTCCGTCAGGGCGTCGTCATTCTTGCCGGTCGAAAACCAGGCCAGCCCGCAGGCTGGACGGCGAAGGGCACAGGACCACCCGAGGCAGCTCTGGACTCCACGGACGCAACCGCAGGTTTATCGTGGTTACCTTCCAGGGTCAACCAAAAAAATGAATCTCATTCATTTTTGCGCACGCCGCGGTCTGAAGAGAGCGCGATGCGGCCGGGGGGGACCACGCAGGCTGGCTGCCGCCCGGGGCAGCAGCAGCCGCCGACCGGCGGGAAGCCCGCGGGAAATCTCGATCACAACGAATTGATTTGGCGAGAAAAACGGAAGGAGGCTCTGGAAAACCGCCAGGCACCGGGAGGGGGCTGGGACCATCCTCTGGCCCTGGCGGTCGCCAGGGCCAGAGGAATAAAGGCTGATTCAGTCCTTGAAGGCAGCGGCCAGGGCCTTGGCGGTCTTGTCCTCCACCACGGCCCGGATGTGGTCGGTGGAGAGGTCCTTGTCCTTGCGGAAGGCCTTGGCGGCGTTGCCGAAGCCCACCCGCAGCTTCTGGCTGCGGGCCGCGGCCAGGGCCTTCGCCAGGCCCTGGCGCACCTGGGCCGGATCCTCTCCCGGCGCCTGGCCCAGGGGACCGAGGTCCCGGATCCGGCCCGTGAAGCCGGTGATGAGCTTCACGAAGCGGGGGGCCTCCGCGGCCGAGGCCCATTCCAGGCCGAACCGCTCCTTGTGCACGCCAGCCCCGGTCAGGAGCTTGGCGACCAGCGCTGCCATGCCGATTGCGTCGTAATTACCAACCTGGTAATGGCATTCGCCCAGCTGTCAGCCGCCGGTGAAGACGCCGTCGGCGCCCTCGGCAAAGGCGCTGATGACAAAGGCCGGATCGATCCGGCCGGTGCACATCACCCGGATGGTGCGCAGGTTGGGGGGGTACTGGTACCGGGCCACCCCGGCCGCATCTGCCGCCGCATAGCAGCACCAGTTGCACAAAAAGCCCAGGATGCGGGGCGAAAAGACGTCCTTGGTCATACCGTCTCCTTTTCCGTCTCGCCGAAGGCCCGGATCTGGGCCAGGATCTGATCGTTGGTGAAGCCGCCCATGGAGATGGCGAAGGTGGGGCAGTGGGCGGCGCAGATCCCGCAGCCCTTGCACGAGGCGGCGATGGTCTCGGCCTTCTTGGCCTTGTCCTTTTTGGTCATGACGATGGCCTTGTACGGGCAGAGGCTCTCGCACAGGCCGCAACCGATGCAGGTGGCCTGATCCACCACCGAGACCGTGGGCTCCACCGTCACCCGGCCGCGCACCAGGGGGATGGTGGCCTTGGCCGCCGCCGCCTGGGCCTGGACGATGATCTCGTCCACCGGCTTCGGCGAATGGGCCAGGCCGCACAGGTAGACCCCGGAGACCGACAGCTCCACCGGCCGCAGCTTGACGTGGGCCTCCAGGAAGAAGCGGTCCTGGCTCACCGGCACCTTGAGGAGCCGGCTCAGGCCCTCGGTGTCGTTGGGCACGATGCCCACCGACAGCACCAGGAGGTCCGGACTCATGGTGACCTCCTCCTGCAGGATGGGATCGTCGAAGGTGACCCGCACCCCCGGGCCCTGCTCCGTTACCCGGGGAGGCGCAGCCAGCTCGTAGGGAACGAAGAGCACGCCCTGCTCCCGGGCCTGGCGGTAAGAGTCCTCGGCATAGCCGTAGGTGCGCATGTCCCGGTAGAGCACCACCACCTGGCTTTGCGGATTGGCCGCCTTGAGCGCCAGGGCGTTTTGCACCGCCTCGTTGCAGCAGGTCTTGCTGCAATAGGCCAGATCATCCCCCCGCGAGCCGGCACACTGGATCATCACCACCGAGGCCGGCGCCTGGTCGCCCGCCGCCAGGCGGATCGCCAGCTCCTTCTGGGTGATGACGTGCGGGGAGCGGCCCAGGAGGTAGCGGTCCGGCCGGTGCTCCCGGCCGCCGGTGGCCAGCACCACCACCCCGTGCTCGATGGTCTGTGTTGTCATGCCGGCCTTGAGCACGGTGCCAAAGTTGCCGATGTAGCCGTCCACCTGCTCCACCTCGGTGCCGGTGTGCACGGTGAGCAGGGGATGGCTCCGGACCTTGGCCACCAGCTCCTGGCGCAAGGCTACCAGGTCGTGGCCGGCCAGGGTCCTGGTCTGCCAGAGGAGGTTGCCCCCCAGCTCGTCTGCCCGCTCCACCAGGTGGCAGGCAAAGCCCTGGCCGGCGATGGCAAGAGCTGCGGTCATGCCCGCGAGCCCACCGCCGATCACCAGGGCCACCGGCGTCACCGGCACGGTCTGCTCCGGCAGGGGCTGCACCAGGCGGGCCTTGGCCACCCCCATTTCCACCAGCTCCCGGGACTTGTCCGTGGCCGCGGCCGGCTCATTGGCATGCACCCAGGAGCACTGGTCCCGGATGTTGACCATCTCGAACAGGCAGCGGTTGAGGCCGGCGTCCTTCAGGGTCTCCTGGAACAGGGGCTCGTGGGTGCGGGGCGAGCAGGCCGCCACCACCACCCGGTTGAGGTGATGCTCGCGGATCTTCTGCTTGATGACCTCCTGGGCGTCCTGGGAGCAGCTGTACAGGCTCTGGGTGCAGTACACCACCCCGGGCAGATTGGCGGTGGCCTCGGCCACTGCCTTGACATCCACCACCCCAGCGATGTTGATGCCGCAGTGGCAGACGAAGACCCCCACCCGGGGCTCCTCCTCCGGGGCCAGGGGCGTCTCGCCCGGGTATTCCTTGACGACCACCCCCCGGGCCCGCTCGTCCTTGAGCTGCGCCGCAGCGAGGCCGGCGGCGGCGCTCGACTGGGTGACGCTCTCCGGGATGTCCTTGGGGCCCTGGAAGGCGCCGGCCACCAGCACCCCGGGCCGGCTGGTGGCAAGAGGCGCCGTGTCGGCAGTGGCGCAGAAGTCGTAGCGGTTGAGCTCAAGACCGACGATTCCGGACAGGGCCTTGGCATCCCTGGGGGCCTCCAGGCCCACCGACAGCACCACCAGATCGAAGGGTTCGAAGCGGTGTCCGCTGTCCAGGGTGGAGTAGGTCAGACGCAGGTGGTCGCCCCAGGGCATGACGTCCGCCACCCGGGAGCGGACGAAGCGGATGCCGTACTGCTCCTCGGCCCGGATGCGGGCGGCATCGAAGTCTTTGCCCTGGGTGCGGAGATCCATGTAGAAGATGGTGATGTCCAGGTCCGGCTCGTGCTCCTTGGCCACCACCGCCTCCTTGATGGAGTACATGCAGCAGACCGACGAGCAGTAGCCGTTGTCGCAGCCCAGGTCCCGGGAGCCCACACACTGGATGAAGGCAATCCGCTTCGGATGCCGGCCGTCGGACAGGCAGCGGATCTCGCCCTTGAAGGGACCGGAAGGATTCAGGACGCGCTCGAATTCGATGCTGGTCAGGACATCGGCGTGCTTGCCGTAGCCGAACTGGGCCAGGGTCGACTCGGGAATGCGGCCGAAGCCCGGGGCCAGAATCACCGCCCCCACCGCCAGCTCCCGCTCCTGGGGCTGCTGCTCGAAGTCGATGGCCCGGGAGCGGCACACCGGCACGCAGATCTTGCAGGTGCCGTGCGTCAGGTGCAGGCAGGCCGCGGGATCGATGTAGTAGGTGGCGGGCACCGCCTGGGGATAGTCCACGTGGATCGGCCGGGTGACCGCCAGACCCTCGTTGTAGTCATCCACCCGGTGGCGGGGGCAGTAGGTGGTGCACAGACCGCAGGCGGTGCAGCGGCCGGCATCGATGTAGCGGGGCCGGATCCGCACCTTGGCGGTGAACCGGCCCGCCTCGCCGGACAGGGCGAGCAGGTCGGTATTGCTCAGAATCTCGATATTGGGAGACCGACCGGCCTCCACCAGCTTGGGCGCGAGGATTCAGAGCGCGCAGTCGTTGGTGGGGAAGGTCTTGTCCAGCTGGGCCATGGCCCCGCCCACCGAGGCCGACTTTTCCACCAGGTAGACGTAGTGGCCCAGCTCGGTCAGATCCAGGGCCGCCTGAACGCCGGCCACTCCGCCGCCCAGGACCAGCACCGCCCCTGGTCTCGTCTCATGCATCTGTGTCATGTCGTCACACTGCCTCCATGCTGAAAGAGCCAACTGAACCGCAGAATGCCCAACAAGGAATTTCCAGGACTGAAGGGACCGGTCGTTGACGTTTCTGATCAGTCCGGCCGGTCCCTTCTGCGGTTGGACATTCTCTGTTCGCTATTCGATATTCATTCCTCCACGGCCTCCAGCCGCACGGCGCACACCTTGGCCTCCGGGATCTTGGCCACCGGATCCAGGGCGTCGTTGGTCAGCAGGTTGGCTGCCGCCTCCCGGTAATGGAAGGGGATGAACACCACCCCGGCGGAGACCCGCTCCGTCACTCGGGCCGGCAGCACGATGCTGCCCCGCCGGGTGGTGGCCCGCACCAGGCTGTCCTGGTCGATGCCCAGGGCCGCGGCATCCTGGGGATGGATCTCCACGAAGGGCTCCGGCGCCTGGTTTTCGAGAAGCGGCGAACGTCTGGTCATGGTGCCGGTGTGGTACTGCTGGAGGACGCGGCCAGTGGTGAGCACCAGCGGATACTCCGCATCTGGCCGCTCCCGGGGCCCGGTCCAGGACACCGGTGTGAAGCGGGCCCGGCCCCGGGGGAAGCCGCCGGCAAAAAGGTACGGCGTCCCGGGATGGTCGGGCTCCGGGCAGGGCCACTGCAGGCCGCCCGCCTCCAGACGCTGGTAGCTCATGCCGGCCATCGCCGGCCAGACCCGGGTGATCTCGGCAAAGATCTCCTGCGCTGTGGGGGGCACCACCGCCCCGGCCTGGCTGGCGCTGCGCGCCCCCCGGAGCCCCCGGGCATAGACCGGCGGCGGCTCACCATAGCCCAGGCGTGCCGCCACCAGGTTGATGATGGACAGGTCGTCCTTGGCCTCACCAGGGGGAAGCAGGGCCCGGCGCACCCGCTGCACCCGGCGCTCGGTGTTCGTGAACGTGCCATCCTTCTCGGCGTAGGAGGCCGCCGGCAGCACCACGTCCGCCAGCTCGGCGGTCTCGGTGAGGAAGATGTCCTGCACCACCAGAAGCTCCAGCTTCTGCAGCGCCTGGCGGACATGGCTGCTGTTGGGATCGGAGAGCACCGGGTTCTCGCCCATGATCCACAAGCCCTGCAGCTGGCCCTGCCAGGCCGCCTCGGTCATCTCGGTGGCGGTGAGGCCGGGCTTGGCCGGCAAGGGCCGGCCCCAGACCGCCTCGAAGCGGCTCCGGGCCTGGTCGTCGTCCACCCGCTGGTAGCCGGGCAGGAACCCCGGGCTGCAGGCCATGTCGCTGGCACCCTGGACGTTGTTCTGGCCCCGCAGGGGGTTGAGGCCCGCCCCTTTCTTGCCCAGGTTGCCGGTCAAAAGGGCCAGATTGGCCAGGGCTTGGACATTGGCGGTGCCCGAGGTGTGCTGGGTCACGCCCATGGTGTAGTAGATGCCCGCCCGCTCGGCCTTGGCAAAGAGATGCGCCGCCTCCTCGATGGCCGCAGCAGGCACGCCGGTGATCTCGGCCGCCCAGGCGGGGGTGCAGCCCGCCACCGCGGCGGCCATCGCCTCGTAGCCCTCGGTGCGCTCGGCCATGAAGGCGCGGTCGGCCAACTCGTCCCGGATGATGACGTGGCACAGCGCGCCCACCAGGGCGCCATCGGTGCCCGGCCGCATGGCCAGCCAGAGGCGGGCATCGTCCACCAGGCCGATCCGCCGCGGATCGGCCACGATGAGCGCCGCCCCCCGCCGCACGGCCCGCTGCATGCGCAGGGCGATCACGGGATGGGTCTCGGTGGTGTTGGAGCCGATGACGAAGAGGGCGTCGTTGTCCTCGATGCCGGCGATGTCGTTGGACATCGCCCCGGACCCCAGTGCTGCGGCCAGACCGGCCACCGTGGGGCTGTGACAGTAGCGGGCGCAGTGATCGACGTTGTTGGTGCCGATCACGGCGCGGAAGAAGCGCTGGAAGGCGTAGTTCTCCTCGTTGGTGCAGCGGGCCGAGGCGAGACCCGCCAGGGCATCCGGACCAGACTCGGCGACGATGGCGTGGAAGGCCTCGGCCACCAGACCCACCGCCTCCTCCCAGGAAGCCGGCTCCAGGGGTCCCCCTTTGCTGCGGCGGACCAGGGGGCTGGTCAGCCGGTCCGGATGCTGCACAAAGGCATTGCCGAAGCGACCCTTGACGCACAGATCCCCGAAGTTGGGAGCCAGGGCCGGATCGGCGCTCACCTCCATGAGGGTGGCGCCCTTGATCTTGACCACGGTGTTGCAGCCGGTGCCGCAATAGGGGCAGACGGTGCGGACCGTGCGCACCTCCTCCCCGGTCACTGGCACCGTGACGTCCTTCTTGTTGAGGGCGCCGGTGGGGCAGTGGTCGACGCACTTGCCGCAGGCGACACAGGCTTCGGAAAAGGCCAGGGTCAGGCCATGGGGCCGGCCGCCGGCATCCACCTCGGCAGCGGTGACGGTGAGCGCCCCGTACGGGCAGCTGTGCTGGCAGCGCTGGCAGAAGATGCACTTGTTGCGATCCACCACCAGGACCGGGTGGGTGTCGTCGACCGGGTAGGCGGGCCTTTGGCCCATGCCGGTCTTGTTGGGATCCACCCCGTGGATCACCGACTCCTCCCGCAGGGCGCAGCGGTCAAAGGCGGTGCAGCCGCAACGCAGGCAGCGGTTGGCCTCGGTGAGGGCCATCCGCTCGGTGAAGCCCAGCCGGGCCTCGTCGAAGTCCTGGATCCGGATGGCCGGTGGCCGCTCCGGCATCTTCTCCCGGAGCTTGATGCTGATCCCTTCGAAGCTCTTGAAATCGACGTCGTCGAAGCCCTTGCCCCGGGTGATGTTGAAGCGGCTCTCCGGCGGCTCCTTGCCGCTGCCCATGACCGCGGCATGGATGTTCTCCGCCGCCCGCCGGCCTCCCACCACCGCCTGGATGACGGAGCGGGGTCCGGAGACCGCATCGCCAGCCGCGAACACCCCCTCAATGTTGGTCTGGGAGGTGCGGGGACTGGCCTTGACCGTGCCCTTGGGCCCCAGCTCCAGGAGCGCCTCCAGCTCCCCGCGCAGGCCGGTGCGGCAGGCGGTCTGCCCCAGGGAGGTAACCACCGAGTCCACCCGCAGATTGAGCTTGGCACCGGGGATCACTTCCAGCTGGCGGACGCCCTTGTCGTCCGGCTTGCCCAGCTTCATCCGGGCCAGCTCCAGGCGCAGGCTCCGGTCCTCGTGGAAGATGGCCGTGGGCTGGGCCATGAGCAAGAACTGCACCCCCTCCCGCTCGGCCTCGTCGATGGCGCGCTGGTTGGCGGGCATCTCCAGCCGGGCGCGGGGGTAGATCACCGTCACCTGGTCCACCCCCAGCCGCAGCAGGGAGCGGGCCGCCTCCATGGCGATGTTGTTGCCGCCGATGACCGCGGTCCTTTTCCCCATGTTGAGGCCGGCGCCGATGGCAACAGACATGAGAAAGCAGGTGGCAGCAAAGACGCCGGGCAGCTGGCTGCCTGGCACCTCCAGGCGCTCGTCCTGCCAGGCGCCGATACCCAGGAAGGTGGCGTCGAAGCCCTCCTCCTGCAGATTCTGCAGGGTGAAATCGGTCCCCCACACCTGGTTGGGCCGCACCTCGATCCCCAGGCGCAGGATCTGGGCGATCTCGTAGTCCAGCACCTTCTTGGGGATCCGGTACTCCGGGATGCCGTAGCGGAGCATGCCGCCCAGCTTGGGCAGGGACTCGAAGATGGTCACCTCGTGGCCCTTCCGGGCCAGGAAGAAGGCGGCGGACAGACCGGCCGGGCCGCCGCCGACCACGGCGACCCTCTTGCCGGTGGGCGGATCCTTGGGGATGCGCAGATCGATCCGCCGCTCCATGCACCAGTCGGCGACGAAGCGCTTGAGGTGGTTGATGGAGACCGCCTCGTCCACCAGGATGCGGCGGCAGCGGGTCTCGCAGAAGCGGGGGCAGACCCGGCCCACGGAAAAGGGCAAGGGGTTGCGCTCCATGACCAGGCGCACCGCCTCTTCGTACTGGCCCCGGGCCACGTGGGCGATGTAGCCCTGGACATTGATCTGGCCGGGGCAGGTGAGGTTGCAGGGCGCCTTGCAGTCCCCGAAATGGACCGAGCACAGGGCCTCCAGCCGGCGCTTGCGATGGGCGACCGCCGCCTTGGAGTCGGTGTGCACCACCAGGCCGGGCGCAACCGTGGTGGTGCAGGCGCGGACCAGCTCGCCTTCGCCCTCGACGCTGACCACGCACAGCTCGCAGGGGCTGGCCGAGGTCTGGCCGTCCAGGTGGCACAGGGTGGGGATGGTGATGCCAGCCTCGCGGGCGGCGACCAGGAGGGTGCTCCCGGCGGTTGCCGTCACGGTCTGGCCGTTGATGGTCAGGACGATGTCAGCCATGCTCTTCCCTGCGCCTACCCCATGGCCGGGGCAATCAGGCCGCCGGCCGCCACTCCTTGAGGAAGAGGGGCAGGTGCCCCGCCTCCCGCGGGCCGATGGTGATGGTCCAGCCCGGCAGCTCCTCTTCCAACTCGCCCTGGATGGTGGCGAGATACCCGGGGATGACCAGCTCCCGATGCTTGACCTTTCCCTCGATGCCGCTCTTCTTGATGAAGGCGGCGATGAGATCGGCCCCGAACTTGCCGGCTGCCCAGGCAGTGAGCACCGACAGGCCCTCGGTATCCTTGATCAGCAGCCAGGAAGGGACGTTGGAGCCCTCGATCTCGCCGGAGACGATGAAGTAGGTCAGCGAGAAATTGCAGGTGATGAGCACCGGCGAATCCTCGCCCGGGCCGCCTATGGGGTAGATGTCCTCCTGCACCACCATGGGCCGCTGGGGATCGGTGTACAGGTTCAGCCGCTCCAGGAGCAGGGGGAAGAGGATGTCCCCCTGAAGGTCGGACAGGACCACGATGCCGGCATACTTGGCGATGAGCACCGAGGCGATCATCGCCTCCAGGAGGGGGTCGCTCGTCGCCTCGCAGGGGAAGGTGATGGTCGGGAAGCCCAACGGCTTGAACTTCTTCCGGATGGCGCTGCGGCGGCAGACCACCGAGTCCTCGAACATGGCCCGCACGGTGCGGGCGCCGGTGTCCAGCACCAGGTCCTTGAAGCCGGCCTGCACCAGGCCGTCGGCCATCTCCACCGTTTCGTCCAGGTTGCTGCCCCGCACCGCCAGCGGGCAGCCGCTCTCCTTGGCCAGGCCCAAGAGCCCTGCCACCGTTGCCTTGGTGGCGCCGTACAGCAGGGGCTTGCGCTCGCCGCAGGCAGCGGCGCCGGCCTTCAGGGTCTCGCCGTCATCGGCCATGAGGATGAGCTTGGCATCCGGGGCCTCGGCCAGCACCCGGCCCACCAGGGCGGTGAAGGCGGCGCGGTCTGCAGTGGCATCCTGCACCGCCACCAGATCCGCCTTCAGCAGCACCCCCACCCGCTCGTAGCGCAAGGTGCGGAACCGCTCCAGACGGCCGCCCACCTCGGCATCCGCCATGGCGGTGGTCACCAGCACGGCAATGCCGGTGGGGTTCTCGAAGCGCTTCTCGTGCCGGAACAGACAGGTCTCGCCGCCCACGGCCAGGGTCTGGTCGCCGCCGCCGATCTTCACCGTCCGGATCGGCGGCGCCGAGGCCTCGCCGATGGTGGCCTTCACCTCGTCGCTGACGTACGGGCAGGCGCCGATCTCGATCTGAGCCGCCGCCACCTTCATGGCAAAGGCCAGACAGGTGGGGATGCCGCACTCCCCGCAGTTCTTCTTGGGGAGCATCTTCAGGATCTGAATGCCAGTCAGTGCCATGGTCCTTCTCCTCGTTGGTCGGCCTGCCGGTCACGGCAATCGTGAGGCACCGGCCGTGTCGCTTCGCGGTTCGCTGTTGGTGCTGTTCCCAGATCGGACGAGATGGACGGGATGGACGTCAGGGACAAAATGGACTCCATGCCCTGGTCCACAGCGTCAAGCCGTCGCCTTTCAGACCACCGCCTCCATGGTCAGGGCGGGATGGCCCTTGTCCTTCATGAAGGCCAGGACCGCCTCTTCGGTGGTGCCCACGGTCTCGTCGGCGATCATGTCCAACAGGTCAGGCACCCCTTCTTCCTTGGCCCGGGCGGTGAGCTTGTCCCGGAGCTCGTCCTTGAGCATCTTCGGCAGCCAGACCACCCTCTTGAGGCCGCCCTCGGCCTTCATGAACTTGCGGCTGCAGATGAAATGCTTGCTCACCCCCAGGAAGCCGGGGGTGACGTTGCCGCCACCGGCCATGCCCGCCAGGGTCGTGAACTTCATCCCGGATGGGGTCATGCCCATGAAATCCCGGTTGACGATCATGATGCCGTTGGCGTTGGGCAGATAGGCGGCGATGCACTCGAAGCAGCCGCAGGCGGTCATGGGATCGACCATGAGGGAATAGCAGCTGACCTCGGCCACCGCACCCCGGGAGGCCTGGGCCACGAACTCGTTGATGCCGGCGAACTTGCCCAGCACAGGATCCAGGCACTCGCCCTTGGCAATGGGCTGGTTGGGGCCGGTGGGGTTGATCTGGAACGAGGCCTTGCCGTCCAGCCAGTTGTACGCGCCGCACATGCCCACCCGCTCGGGGGTGATGACGCAGACGTGGCTGGGGGCAAAGGACTGGCACAGGGTGCAGGAGTAGAAGGTCTCCTCGGTCTCGTCGGTCATGTCGCCCAGGCGGGCATCCCGCTCGGCGTAGACCCGGCGGGCCAGCTCCTGGACCTCTTCCACCTTGTCCAGGGTGGTGTAGATCTTCACCTGCACCTTGTCGAGGATAGCCCCGAACTCCTGGTGCAGCTTGCCGTGGAGCACCTTGCCGACGTGGGCGAAGGAGAAGCCTTTCTCCACCGCCCCTTTGCCGACCCGGATCCACATGATGTTCCGCTGGCCGATGTGCATGATGCCCTGGATGTAGTTGATGAGGTGGTGGAACTGCCGCTCCAGGATCGGCTCGAAGTCGCTTTGCATCTCCCGGCCCGCCACCTCGGCCAGGATGGCCAGGGGCAGCCGGCCACCTTCCTTGATGTCCTTGATGTCCGGCCCTTCCACCGTGACCAGGCCGTCTTGCACCTGGTCCATCTCCTTGGAGACCAGAAGCTCGACGGCGCTGGTGCGGCCGCCGCCGCACTCCATATAGAGATCGTCCTTGCGGATCCGCTCGCCTTCGAAAGCGGGACCGTAAGAGAGGGGGATGTCGATTTTGGTGACCGCCACCTTGAGGCCCCGCACCTCGATGGCCTTCTGGACGATCTCCGCATGCGGCACCCGGCTGACCACGTGCTCGTACGTGCAGATGCCGGTGGGCAGCACCTCCGGGATGTCGTAATCGGAGATGGTGGGGAAGCCCCAGTTGATGGCGCCGGCGGCGTTGGCGTACCACTCGTCGGAGACCGGGCCGAAGGCCATGACAAAGGCAAAGGTCCGGTCCTTGTTGTAGAGGAGGTTGGAACGGAAGTCGCCGGGCTTGACGCCGCCAAAGGCCATGGCCACCCGGCAGGCGAAGCCGATGGCAAACACCGCGGTGGTGTAGCTGGCACCGAAGGGGACCAGCCGGGTGCCCCAGCCGATCTGCACCCCGTTGGCCCTGAGCAGCTCGGGCATGCGCCGGCCGTCGGTCTGGTCGTGCATGAAGATGTAGAGGTTCTTCTCCTGCAGCTCCAGGGCGATGCGGCTGGCGGTCTCCTTGTCCGGCGGCGCGCCCATGATGGCGGCAAAGCCCGGCGCGGTGCCGTCCACGAACTCCACCCCCCGCTTGCGGAAGATGATGTCGTCCGCCGCTCCCAGCCAGATGTTGTCCGCGGCCGGATCCTCGGTCCTGGTGTAGAGGTTGGGCTCCTCCAGGTAGCGGACCGCCTCGAACATCTCCTCGGCGAAGAAGGTGGCCATACCGGCATCCAGGGCCGGGGCCAGGTAGGGCAGCCAGACCTCCTCCCGGACGTTCATGGGCAGAAGCCGCCGGCATTCCTGGAAGATGTCGGCCATGTCCCCCAGCCGCTCCACCTTGGCGCCCAGCATGGAATAGATGATGGGCAGGAAATAGGCGGTGTTGGGAAAAGCGACCTCGTGCTCGGCCCCAAACCTCTTGACCGCCGCCTCATAGCGCTCCTGGGCCATGTCCACGATCTTGTGGGCGCCCCGGATGGCCGCTGAACAGATGATCCGTGACATCGTTATGCTCCTTCGCCGAGAGTTCTGGAGAATGCGCGTCCTGCCGCTGGCTTCAGGCGGACAGGCCGTCAATGAGGGTCCTGGTGAGGGCCACCGCGGTGGGATGCCGCATGATCAGCACCTCGCCGCCGGCCATGAGCATACAAACGGCCGTGATCGCCTCCATGAGCACCCCCCGCCGTTCCTGATCACCCAGCACGGCATCGGTGGGCAGGCGGGTCTCCTTGCTCTTCCAGACCTCCCGGCCCAGGTTGCAGATGAACGGCACCTGGAGCTTCTCGTCCTTCTGGGTCAGGGCTGCCAGCCGGATCCGCTCCATGACCGAGTAGGTGTACTCGATGCCGTAGCCCAGACCGCCGATGGACGGGTCCACCAGGACGTTGTCCAGGGAGACGCCCAGGTTCTCCAGGAGGATGTTGAGCTGCTTGGCCAGGTTGACGTCGATGGGCGAGGAGGCGGTGAGGGTGTGGCCAAAGGCCATGGCCGTAGCGCCCAGGGAGCGGTAGTTGGCATCGGTGAGGGGCGCCAGGCAGACCTTCTTGTCGCCGATCACCGCCGTCACCTCCCGCAAGGTCTCGGTGTCCTTGTCGGCGTTGCCGCAGCCCCAGAGGATGACCGGTACGTCCAGGGCCGCCACCACAGCCGCCGCTGTCTTGGCCGCCTCGGCGGCCGGCCGGTTGCGGCCGTTGGGGTCGGTGCTGGCCAGCGACAGGCAGATCGCCTCGGCCTGACAGGTGTCGATGCATTGCTTGGCCCAGGCCACGGGATTGTCCAGGACCCCGGCGAAATGGCGGGTCAGGCTCTGGGGCCAGTCCTCCGGCGCCATGTCCAGGACATCCATGGCCAGGAGCGGCTTTTGGGGCATCTCGCCCTCGAAGAGATGGAAGGGCAGGGCCGAGGCGCCGCCGGCTGCCAGGGCCTTGGGGCCGGCGCCCAGGGTGACGGTGCGGATGCGGCCGCTGTACTTCTCGGTGTAGGCGTCCGGGGCGACCCGCTTGGCCCGCTCGGTCAGGGGCACGGTTTCGGTGGCCAGGCCGGGAACGGCCTGCGGGGCAGCCGGAGCGGCGGCCTGCTCCGCCGCCGCTTTGGCCTCGGCCTCG
>JBFMBH010000123.1 GCA_040755095.1 Thermodesulfobacteriota bacterium | reverse complement strand
GGCTGCGCCTGCTCCCATCCGTCAGGCTCCGCGGGTCAGCGCCGCGATTGGGCAGGAAAATAAACCGATTGGAGCACTATGGAATCAACAATCATAGCAGGAATCATTGGTGGAATTAGCACCATAATTGCCGGAATAGGTGGTGCTTTTATTGGCAAATCAGAAAAATTTGATAGAATTTTCAGAAAAAATGATCTACCTAATTTTGTTGGGACCAAATGGGAGTCAAGCTGGTTAGAAACCATAGAGGGCAAGAACGAAAAATTTAAAGAACATTTTGAGTTTACGAAGCAAAAAGGGGATAAAGTTCATGGAATTATCACTAGTGATCAATATCCTGGCATGAAATGGAATATAGAAGGCGATTATAATGATCGCTTTCTTAGACTTTTTTGGACACCATCAAAGGACTCTGAAAATCATTTTTTTTTAGACTATGGGACATATTTTTTTGAGCGCAACGGTGACGGGAATTTTAAAGGTTTTGCTGTTGGCTATGATTCACGTACTAGTCAAGTAGAGTTTGGCGAGCATATATTGAAAAAAATCGCCGGATAATTACAATTATGATTATTGAAATTGTTTCAGGAGTTGTTGGCGCGGTTCTCGCATCCTATTTGTGGGAGACAAAATTGCGTGATCGCATTTCAATTTCGCGTATTACCCCGTCGGGACAAGCGGGACGTTCGTGCACAGAGAGCTTGACAGCCCCGACCAGGGCGTGATTCCCCATGCCTCGCCGAAGCCGTCTGAACGTCAGACCTCCTGACATCCCCCCTCAGGTGGATGCAACCTGGACGGGGGTGTCCGTTACGGCATAGACGAGGCGGAGGTCGGTGTCGCCGGCAGATCCTGGCGACTGGTCACGATGTGCGTCTGGTGGGCGGCATGGTTGAAGTGACTGACCTGCCGGAGCCAGAACCTCGCCGTGGGGTGGAAGACGCTCCGCTCGTGCAGCCGATACTCCCGCCAGCCCCCGTCAAGCCAGGCGCGCTGCGGCGAGAAGTGGGCCTCCGGAATCGGCTCCACCGTGCCCTTGCGGTAGGTGACGAAATCGAAGCCCTTGTCGACCATCGTCCGGAACAGCTTCAAGGACCAGCCGCCGCGATCGAAGACCACCGTCACCCGTCGTTGGCTGCCCAGGAGTTGCCGCACCTCGTCAAGCACAGGCAGGAGCATCTGGCTCAGGCCCTCGTTGGCCGGCGCCGTGACGACCAGGATCGGCGACCCCTCCTGGTCGTTCACCCAGTAATCGGTGGTGGCCGGCATGGCCAGCCGCCGCTGGGTGACGTAGCCCTTGGCCAGCTTGTGCTTGCCGTGATAGACCCGCACGTGCCCATCGACGTACAGAAAGCCCAGCGCCTCTTCCCGCCCGGCCAGCTGCAGCCGGGCGAGCCGGGCCGCAAGCTCGTCGGCCTTCCCCTGGGCGGCCAGCTTGGTGAGCTTGCGGCGCGGGGTCTTGACCTCGCAGACCCGATCAAGCCCCAGGAGGCGCCCCTTTGTCGAAAGTGTCAAGTGCTTATCGCGCCTTGCAGATGCCGTGGATGGCATCGCAGGTCTTGGCGTACAGAGGAGCTAGCCAGTCCTCATCGTGCAGGCGCACCGAAGACGAATGGCGGCCGCAGGTCGGGCAGGAGCGCATGGCGGTCAGCCGCCGCAAAACACGCTGGGTGCTGGCGACAAAAGTAGCGTGACTCCAGGTGAGGGGCGAGACCGAGAGCGGCTCGCCGGTCTCCGGGTGCGCCTGCTCCGCGAGCACTCCTGAGGGAAGGGCATGATCGGCCACCCATTCCAGGATGGCGATTGGCTTCGCAAGCTCCTCTTCGCTATTGGCCCGGCAGGTCAGGTAGTCCGCCAGCCAGAGGGTACAGATGAACCAAGGGTTCCCAGGATAGGCGCTGTTTTTTAGGTGATAGGGGTCTCCCTGATAACGGGCCATGCCGCCGACCGCGGTGTTGAGCCATAAGGTTTGACGGAGCGCCTTGATGGTGGCCTCGATACGCGGATCGGCCGGGTCGTAGAGACCGAAGGCGAACAACCCCCACAGGCTGCTGTCACACGTCTCGTCAACCTGCAAGACACCCTGCTGGTCACGGAACACCATCCGGCAGAAGCGGCCCGAATCTTCCCTCCACAGGTGGGTGCTGGCCGCATCGCGGATCTCGGCGGCAGCCTGGCGATAGCGTTCCGCCCGCTCTTCTTCGCCGAACATGCTGCAAAAAAGGGAGGCGGCGGTCAAGCCGCCAAACACGGCCCCAACCGTGAAACTCAAGATGCCATGGCGCTCTTCCCAAAGATCGTAGGAGGGGGCGGGCAGTCCGGTTTCCTCGTCCCGGTAACGGCACATGAAGTCGGCCGCGTTTTTGATCAGCGGTTTATAGAAAGGCTTGATGAACTCGATGTCGCGGTAGAAGACAAAGTGATTCCAGAGCGCCCACACCACCAGGGCTGTTTCATCCTCCTGGACCGGCAATTGGGGATGGCCGTTGTTGAGCCACGGATGCCAGGAAGAGGCCAGGGTCCCGTCCGGATTGTACTTGTGGAGAAAATACCCTTCCCGTTCGATGGCCGCGCCGCAGAATTCATAAAAACGCTGCGCCGGCATGGGGTAGCCGGCCAGGTCGAGGGCGTTGGCCACCAAGGCCCCATCCCGTGGCCAGACATAGGAATAGGTATCGCGGTTGAACTCGATCACATCCGAATCGTTGGCCGCGACAATCCCGCCTTGCCAGTCGATCTGAGTGCGTAAAACCAGGAGGCTGCGGTGGTAGAGATCCGCCACCTTGTCCGGCAACAGCTCCAGGTGCGGCATCTCTTTATTGGCCCAGAGCCGCCAATAGTCGGCGGTGCGCTGGATGAGGATCTGCGGCGTCTTGTGCTTGACCACCTGGTCCAGCCGCCGCACCGCAGCCCAGGAATCTCCGGCCGCAAGCCAGAAATAGGCGGTGGCCCGGCCCTCGGCCGCCACCGAAAGGTGCAGGGCAGCCACGGAATCCACTGACCCCTGGGCAATGGGATTTCCGGAAAGCGTGCCGTCTTCGGCGTCCCGGTAGGTGCCCTCCTTGCCGTTGCCGTTTTTTTGCCCCACCGCAAACTGACTGAAGCCGTGGCCGCCGTCCCCCATCCCTCCGGCGAGGAAATACCGGCTGCCCTTGTAGTGAACAAGCCCCCCGGTCTCCGGGTCAAAGGCTGCGGTATCGCCGACGCTGTTGCCGGAGATATTGAAACTCTGGGCAAAAAAGAGGCGTATCTCCCTGGCCGAGGGGCGCAGATTTTCTACCCGCACCTCCCGCAGGTAGATGTTTTCGTGGAAATCGACTGCGTCGCGGCAGGTGAGCAGCACGCCCAACCCTTCATGGAAGAGGTTGACCCGGGTCACCATGGTCCCCGGTTCATAGAGGAGCTCCCGGCGCCAACCAGGGCCGACCCAATGGAAGACCCCGTCGACCCAGACCCCGAAGCGGCAGAAGTCGCCGGAGAGGTGGTTTTCCTGGCCGACATGGGGATAGAAGAGATCGCGGATGGCGTAACCCTGGTCAAAGCAGACGAGCAGACGGCCATTACCTAAGGGGAGGTCGCGAGGCATGATGGGCTCCTTAAGTTATCTTGTCTTCGTTGCAGGCCGCCACATCCTCGCAGACGCAGGCGCGGCCCTTGAAGCTGAAGAAAAATTTAAGGCCCTTCCGCACCGTGTCCGAGAATATCTTGGGGGCAAAGACCCCGCCGATCACCTTCTTGTTGATCTCAGCCAGGGTGGGATAGGGGTGAATGGCCGAGGCGATTTTGGAGAGCCCCACGCCGCCGTTCATGATGGCGACCCACTCAGCGATGAGATCGCCGGCCTGCGGCCCCAGTAACTGCACGCCAATGGGCCGCTCCTTTCTGTCCAGGAGCAGCTTGATGCGGCCGGTGCTCTCCCCTTCGGCCAGCGAGCGGTCATTGGCGGCAAACTCCTCGCTCCACACCGAGTATTCGATGCCGGCCTGCGCAGCGCTTTTCTCGTTCATGCCGATGCTGGCCAGTTCGGGATGGGTATAGGTGCACCACGGCACATGGGTGTAATCGGTTTTCCGGGGAAGATGAAACACGGCGTTACTCAACACCACGCCGCCCTCATAGCCGGCCACATGGGTGAACTGGTAGCCTCCGATGACGTCGCCCGCAGCGTAGATATGCTTGTGGCTGGCGCGGAGATGGGCGTCCACCGCAATCCCTTTGCGGCGGTCGAAAGCCACCCCGATGCGGTCGAGCCCGAGTCCGTCAATGTTGGGGGCACGCCCCAAGGCCACCAGGATGGCCTTGGCCGCAAGGCTGATGGTTGCGCCTGCCTCGTCCTTGATCACCACCCCCCGTTCGTGGCCCAGGTCCGCCACCTTGACGACGGCGGAGTTCATCTGAAAACGGACGCCTTCCTCCGCCAGGCGCTGCCTGACGATATCCGCCATGTCCCGGTCTTCCTTGCTCAGGATCTGGCCGCTACGTTGCACCACGGTCACTCGCGTCCCCAGTCGGCAGAAGGCCTGGGCCATTTCAATGGCGATGGGGCCAGCGCCGAGGATGATCATAGACTCCGGCAGCCTGTCGAGGGAGAAGATATCGCGGTTGGTCAAATAGGGTGTGTCCGCAAGGCCGGGGATGGACGGAACCTCCGGCCCGGAGCCGGTGGCGATCACCCAGGCCCGGGCGGAGAGGGAACGATTGCCGAGGGTGATGGTGTGCTCGTCGGTGAACTCCGGATCCCCGAACTCGACTCTTGCCCCGAGTTTGCAGAACCGCTCCACCGAATCGTGCTTCTGGATTACCCCGATCACGGAACGGATCCGGTCGGCGATCTGCCGGAAATCCACCGGCGGCGGGGAGAAGGCCGGAAGACCGAAGTACTGCCCGTGCTTCATCAGATGATAGACATGGGCGGTCTTGATCAGGGTCTTGCTGGGCACGCAGCCGAAATGGAGGCAATCGCCGCCCAGCGTCGCCTCCTTCTCCACCAGCAGGGTCTTGGCACCGAGTTGCGCCGCCCCGGAGGCGACCGTAAGCCCTGCCGCGCCGCCGCCGATGATGCCGATGTCATAGTCATAGTTCGTCATGGGGGTTTTCCTCTGCAGTTGCCAGCCGTTGTGGTGGAGCGCCATTGCCGGCGCATACTGTTTCTCAATGAACCGGGGGATCGAGTCTCGTTTTCTAGATCGCCAGGGCCTTTTGGGCGGCAACCGGGACTTGGCCGCCGTGGCCGCTCCAGTCCGTATGGAAATAATCGCCGCGCGGCCGGTCAACCCGTTCGTAGGTGTGCGCCCCGAAGTCGCGGCTGGGCCTGCAACAGGTTGGCGAGGAGCCGTGCACTACGGTAGCCGGCACAATAGGATGGGCAAGTGGGAGGTGGACAAGTGGTTCGTGCACAGAGCGCCTGACAGCCCCCGACCAGGGGCGTCAGGCCGCCCAGCCATGCCTCGCCAAAGCCGTTCTGGACGCCTTATCTCGGCAGGTTCTCTACCCAATTGGTCAGCTTCAGTCCATCAATCCTTTCGAATTCTCTGGTATCGTTGGTTACCAATGTCAGGTCCAGAGATCGTGCCAGGCCGGCGATGAGCAGATCATAGGGGCGGCCGATAAGCGTGCCTCTTCTTTCAAGAACGGCACGGATGCTTGCTGCCTCCTCGGCAGCAGAACGATCCATGTCGATGACGTTCAAAGGCAGGAGGAATTTCGCAAGGGCGTCTTTGGCACGTTGGCGGTGTTGGCTCTTCTCGGCTCCGTATTCAAGCTCGAAGACGGTAATGGCGGAGATGGCAACCTCGTGCGGCGAGTGCTGTTCGAATTGTTTGCGGACTCCAACAGGCTGGTTTCTGATCAGATAGATACAAATGTTGGTGTCGAGCAGATAGCGCATCAGAACGATTCCCTCTCTTGCCCCGCTGGCTGCTGCCGCCCGTCTACCATAAAGTCGTCCGGGAAATCCTTGAGGGAATCGAACAAAGAATCCCAGGTCGTTTCCAATGGCTCCAAGATTACCTGGCGGCCCCTTCTCGATATTTTCACCATGTCCCCAGGCATTCTGAACTCCCTGGGCAATCGTACGGCCTGAGAGTTGCCGTTTTGGAAGAGCTTCGCGGTCTGCATGGTAGCAACCTCCATGGAATATATATCTGATATATATATTCTAACGCCTGCAAAATCAATATCGATAGGAGGGACGTTCGTGCACAGAGTGCTTGCCAGCTCCGACCAGGGCATGTGCCGTAGGCGGCGGACCTACAGAGCCTGTTCCTTCCGGAGCAAGGCAACACCCAGGCTTGCCACAAACCAGGCACAGGTGAACAGGATGACGGTGGCGCCGGTGGCGGTGCGGGCCCAGTCCTGGGCTGAGACGAGGAGGCCGGCCACGGCGGAGGTGGTGCCCACGACCAGGGCCCACCAGAACATGCCACCAGCGGAGCGGGTGAGGTTGCGGGCCGCCGCGGCGGGCACGATGAGGAGGGCCGAGACCAGGAGCACCCCCACCGCCCAGACCGCGAAGATGGTCACCACGGCGAGCAGGGCGGCGTAGCTGTACTGGTAGCCGGCGACCCGCACCCGGTGGGCCTGGGCCAGGGAGGGGCTGATGCCAATGGCCAGCATCCGGTTGTAGCCCCAGGCCTGGTAGGCCAGAAGGACAACGAACAGGCCGGCCAGCCAGAGGATCTCCGGCTGGCTGATGGTGAGGATATCGCCGTAGAGAAAGCGCTGGAGGTCCCGGGCCAGGCTGCGGTCGCGGCTGACCACCGCGAGTCCGAAGGCGATCATGGCGGAGAAGAAGACGCCGATGACCGTGTCCGCCGACAGACCGCTCCGGCGCTGCACCGCAATGATGCCCAGCCCCATGCCCAGGCCCAGGGCCGGCATGCTGAAGCGGGGGTCGATGCCGAAAAGGAGGCCCACCGCCACGCCGGCGAAGGCGGAGTGGCTGATGGCGTCGGCAAAAAAGGCCATCCGGAAGTTCACCACCTGGACCCCCATGGCCGCGGTCATGGGAGCCAGGAGCAGGAGGGCCACCAGGGCCTGCTGCATGAAGCGGGCCTCCAGGCACTGGAAGGGCAGCAGCCGGGGGATGAGATCGTAGAGCGCGGTCAGATCAGGCATCCGTCTCCCTCTGGCAGCAGGAGGCCGAGCAGCTGGTGCCGCCGCCGGGCATGGCGCGGCGGTCCACCAGGCCCATGTGCAGGCCGAAGAGCGAGGTCAGGGTGGTGCTGGTCAGGACCTCGTGGGGCGGGCCTTCCGCCACCACCCGGTGGTTGAGGGCGATGACGTGGGTGGCGTGGTGGGTGACGGTGGCCAGATCGTGGCTGACCATGAGCTGGGTGAAGCCCCTTTCGCAGCGCAGCCTTTCCAGGAGGTCACACAGGACGTGGTCGCCCTGCACATCGACGCCCGCGGTGGGCTCGTCCAGGACCAGCAGATCCGGCTCCTGGGCCAGGGCCAGGGCCAGCAGCACCCGTTGCAGCTCGCCGCCGGAAAGCGCGCCCACCCGGCGGGCGACGAGGCCCTCCGCCCGGACCTCGGCGAGCAGGGCCCGGGCCCGCTCCTGGTGCCTTTTCCGGCGGCCGAGCCACAACGGCAGGCGCTGGTGCTCCATGAGCATGAGCTCCATGACCGAAAGGGGCAGGCCGTGGTCCAGGGACAGCCGCTGGGGGACATAGCCCAGCCGTGGCCGCCGGCTCCGCAGGCCTTCGATGCGGGCGAGGCCCTGGAAGGGAATCTGGCCGAGCAGCGCCAGGAGCAGGGTGGTCTTGCCCGCGCCGTTGGGGCCGACGATGGCCGTGCATCCCCCCTGGGGCACCGTGGCGCTCACCCGGTCGAGAACCTGGACACCGGCGCGGGCGACGTTCACGTCCGCAAACGTGACCGTCGCCCCGGCGGTACAGCGGGATCCTTGCACGTTATCGCACCCCCAGCACCCGCTCCAGGGTGCGCATGTTCTGCCGCATCATCGTTTCATAGTGGTCCGGAGGCGCATCCTCGGGTCCGGTGGCCACCGGGTCCAGGGTGGCGGCCGGGATCCCTGCCTCGCGGGCAATGGCCTGGCCGACCCTGTCCGGATACTGGGGCTCGGTGAAGACCGCGCCTGCCTTCTTCTCCCTGGCAGTCCTGACGATGGCGAGCATCTCGGCGGCGGAGGGCTCCTGGCCCGGATGGGCCTGGACCACGGCCACCACCTCCAGGCCCATGTCCCGCGCCAGGTAGTCGAAGACGCCGTGCTGGGTGACGACGCGCTTGTTGGCCAGCCGCGTGCCCAGGGCGGCGAGATCCCCGGCCAGCGCCTCCATCTTCTCGGCATAGGCCTTGGCCCTCGTCTGGTAGTCGGCCGCGCCGGCCGGGTCCAGCTTGCCGAGCGCGGTGGCGATGTTCCAGGCGATTGTGGCCCTCATGCGGGGACTCGCAAAGAGGTGGGGGTTCATCCCGCCGTGGTTGTGATCCTCGTCAAGGGCGTCATCCCCTTCCCCGGTGTAGGGCAGAAGATCGGTGATCCCCCCGGAGCTGTCGGCGATGGCAAGCCCGGGGCTCGCCCTCCGGACGTCGTCCAGGAACTCCTCCAGGCCCTGGCCATTGATGATGAAGAGGTCGGCGCCGCCGAGCTTCCGGAGGTCCTGGGGGGTCAGGGCGTAGTCATGGGGGCAGCCGGCGGCGGCCGGCAGCATCAACTGGACCTCCAGGGCAGGACTGGCCTGGGCGAGCTGGCGGGTGATCTGGTAGACGGGAAAGGTGCTGCACAGCACCACCTTCTTGCCGGCGCCGGCCTGGGAGGGCAGGGTGGTCGTGGCCAGCAGAACGAACGACAGCATAAAAAAACGGAAAGATGCCATGATGTCCTCCGTAGTGAATGTCATTCTGGAGTTTTGCCTGGCGCATTCCGCCTCGCCTGGCCTTCCGGAGCGGGAGCACACGCTGTCCCGGAAAAGTAGCCATGCGCGGGGCGCACCCGAATGGGGGAAACGCCGGAAGTCCGCCATGGTGGTCTTCCATAAGTCCTATAGGGCCTATAAGTCCCATGGGTCCATGGGAGTCATGGGATCTGTGGGTTGCCATACGCAGGACGCAAAAAATGAATGAACCGCCCGGAGGTCCGCTCTGGTGGCCGGTGTTTCTTGAGAGAGAGGGAACCGGTCTCAGTCCCTGGGCCTTATGGTGCTGGGGATCTGGCGGAAGGGGGGCGGGGCCTTCTCTCCCTCCAGGATATCCTTGAGCCGCTGCCACTGGGCCCGCACCTGGCGCAGCCGGTCGGCCAGGGCTGCCTGCTCCGGGAACGGGGCCGCGGCCAGCGCTGCCTCCAGCCGGTCCTTGTCTTGCTGCAGCCGATAGAGCTCCCGAGCCAGCTCGCGAATGGCCATGAACCTGCTCCGGTTCGGTGAAGGCGGAAAGCCTTCTTCCATGGACTGGTCGCCATAGGCCGGCACGAATCGCCGGCCGGCGCCTCGCCAACAGCAACGGCCGGCGCTAGGCACCGGCGGTCGGCTGGCCACAGCATACAGCGATGTGGCGGCAGAGGGAACCTTCGAGCGCTCCATCGCCTGCCACCCTGCTCGGCCGCTGCCGCTGCCGGGTCGAGCGGGCGGCCGGTGGTGCTGGGAAATACCTTGACTCCCCATAATTCCAGAAGGTAAACAGCGAGCTCAGCCGTCAATCCGCAGGTGTTGGCGTATCGGGTGCGCCAAAAAGAGAGGGCAGCTGCGGCCCTATCCTGGTGGTTGACGGGCAGCTGTTTCGACCTGTTCACAAGGAGGCAGGACAATGGAGCTGAGCTACCAGACACCAGGGCTTGTTCTCGAAAAGGGCGGCACCGCCGCCACCAACCGGCAGGTCCGGGACCTGCAGCGCCACCTCCGGCAGCTGGGCTACCTGAAGCAGGGCATCGACGGCCGGTTCGGCGATGGCACCAGGCGCGCGGTCATGGCCTTGCAGCACGATCTGCTCCACAACGTTGGCAAGAGTCGCCAGGGGGACGGCGCGGCGCCGGTGGCGGTGCTCAACTACAATCAGGGACGGGTGGTGCAGGTCACCGGCGTGGTCGACCAGGGGCTGGCAGCCTGTCTGCGCGATCTCGTCGCCGACAGCCTCTTTCCGAAGCTGCCGGCCGCCCAGGATCCGGTGGCGGAGAACAAGCGCATCCTCACCATGCTCCGGGACATGGATTCGGCTGCCGTGCCGGTGCCCTTTCTTCTGGCCATTCTCACCCAGGAAAGCGGCCTGAGGCATTTCAACGTGCCGGCCAAGGACGATGAAGACACCTTCATCACCGTGGGGCTGGACACCAATGCCACGGAGAGGCATATCATCACTTCCCGGGGCTACGGCGCGGGCCAGTACACCCTGTTCCACCACCCGCCGACCACGGCCGAGGTCGGTGCCTTCATGCTCGATCCGGTCCGCAATGTGGAAGGGGCCATCGCCGAGCTGCGAGACAAGCTCGACCATTTCGTGAACGGCTCGACCTCCGGAACCAGGGCCGACGACCGGCTGCGGGAGATTGGCAACGGCCCTTTGCGCCTCTGCAAGTATGCCGAGGGCGACAGCCGCCATCTGCGCGACTGCCAGAACTGCCTGGCAGATGCCGGCAGCACCACCATCACCATGGGTGTCACCCCCTTCTACGAGGGCGCAGCCCACGTCTTCACCCAGACCCAGTACTACCAGGCCGAGACCTACTCCAGGGTACCGATCCGCAAGAACATCGGCTGCGACTGGCCCTACGCTGTTCGCCGGTACAACGGCGCCGGCGTCAACTCATACCACTACCAGGTGCGGGTCCTCCTGCACCTGCTGGCGCTCTGACGGAGCCTGTCATGCCAGCATCCGAGGTCTTCATCTCCCACGCCACAGCGGACGACGGCTTTGTTGCCACGCTGCGGATCGCCTTGGAATCCCTGCGCATCCCGGTCTGGGTGGACTCCCGCAGCCTGCGGGGCGGCGAGAAGCTGGCGCCGGCCATCGAGGAGGCCATCGCCGCGGCCCGGCAGGTGCTGGTCCCGAGGACGAGGCTGCCGGCTACATCGACCACCGGGTGTCGGCCCGGCCCCTGAAGGAGGCGGTGGCCGGGCTGGGGGATCTGGTTCGGCTCACGGTGCTGGCGCCCCCCACCTTCCCGGCCCTCAAAGAGGCCCTGCAGGCTGCCGCCGACCGGGGCGAGCCCTTCGATGTGGTCCATTTCGACGGCCACGGGATTTACGACCGCCAGCACGGCCTGGGGGCGCTCTGCTTCGAGGATCCCCGGGATGAGGACAGGCTGGTGGAGTGCCGGTACTCTTCCAGGAGGAGGCGGATCCGCCACTGGTCACCGCCGTTCCCCCCGAGGCGGTCCAAAGGCTGGAGGCGCGCAAGCGGGTCCTGAGTCTGGGTGCCCTGCCGGACCCGCCGGCCCACCATTTCCAGGGCCGCAGCCGGGAGCTGCTGGCCCTGGAACGGCTGCTCCTCCTGGAAGACTATGCCGTGGTCCTGGGCAGCGGCGGGGCGGGCAAGACCACCCTGGCCGTGGAGCTGGCCTGCTCCCGGTGACAAGCTGGGCGCCATCGAGGCCCTGGTGGACAGCGTCCAGTGCCACGCCCGGGCCCTGGTGCTCCTGGCCCCGGCCGTAGGCCGGCTGGGCGTTGCCGCGACCACGGAGCAGCTCCAGGGGATCATGGCCGCCCTGCATGCCCGGAACCCTGGCGACCGGGAAAACTCCCTCTACAGCCCTGGGCCCAGGCCCTCATCCCCAAGCTCCAGGCTATCCTTCAGGGCAGCCGCGACCAGGCCCTGGCCGAGAACCCGGCCCTGGACTGTGACGACGCCGCCGAGCTGCAGCTCCTGCTCCGCGCCCTGGCGGCGTGAGCCAGGGTCCCGTACCCGCTGGCCCTGCCGGCAAGCCACCCACCCACAACACGGGGCGCACCCAAGTGGATGAAACGGAGTGGTGCCCGCGTAGGTGGAGCGTAGCGCAACCCATCTCGACCCGGCCGGCTGATGGGTTGCGGCTGTCGCCTCCACCCATCTACGCATCCATAAGACTTTTGAGACCGAGGCCGGGGAGTCGGCCGTGGGCGGGCGTGCTGCTGTCATGCGCGGGCGCACCCGGGTGGATGCAACGCCGGAAGTCCGCTCTGGTGGCCGTTGTTTCCTCAGAGTTGCCATTCGCGGGGTGCACCCGAATGGGTGCAACGGCGGAAGTTGGCCATGGTGGCCTCCCATAAGTCCTATAGGTCCTATAAGTCCCATGGGTCCAGGAGAGCCATAGGAGCCATGGAAGCTATGGGAATCATGGGACCCATGGATTGCCAGGCGCGGGGCGCGCCCAATTGAAGCCGGCGGGTCGGATCGGACCGGTCAGCCGCCGGTCCGGCGCCTGTCACGGATAGAGGGCTGGCAGGGTGGGATTCTTCTTCTTTTCGGGGCGGTGCGCTGCTGCGGCCTGCCGGAAGAGCTGGGCCAGGCGCTGGCCGTCCCAGGGGGCGGGCTGGGCGGCGAAGAGGCGGCGGCCCAGGAGATCGATCTCGGTGGTGAGATCCGGGTCGCCGAGGCGGGTGGCGATCGCGGACAGGCCGGGAGGCGGATCGGTTGGCCAGCGGGCGGCGGCCCACAGGAGGAGGGCCTGACGGGCGCCGGCCGGGTCGTGGGCGGCGCAGGCGGCGGCTACCGCTTTGCCGGCCTCGGCAAGCCGGGCCGGGGCCGAGGGATGCCGGTCGCCGTCCGGCGGCGGCCGCCGGTAGCGCCGCCGGTCCCGCCACCACAGGAGGAGGGTGGACAGCCAGGCGATGCCCATGGCCAGGGTGGCGGCTGGCCCCAAGACCGGGCCGCCGGCCGCGGCCGGCCCGGCCAGCGGTGCTGCCGGCGCCGCGGTGGCCGGCGCTGCCGGGGTGGCGGGGGAGGGCGGCGAGGCGGCGGCCTCGGCCGGCTGGTCGCCGGGCAGGACGAAGATGGTCCGGGGCGGCAGGTGGCTTTCCCGGGCCTGGTCGCTGGCCACATCCCACCAGGGCAGACTGATGCCGGGCAGGGTGTAGGTGCCGGGGCGGGTGGGGATGAAGGCGGTCTTCTGCCGGCGGGTGCCGGTTATCCCGTCCCGTCCCTGGGCGCTGGTCAGCTCGGCCTTGTCGGGATAGACCTTGAAGCCCTCCACAGCGCCGGCAGCCGGCTCCGGCAGGGCGGCGCCCGTCTGGCCCTGGGCGGTGACGGTGATGGCCCGGGTGACTGCCTCCCCGACCCGGATGCGCGCCTCTTCGGGCTGCCACTCCTCGGCCAGCTCCAGCGAGAAGGCCGGCAGCCGGGGGACGCCGGCGGCATCGAGGGGCGCCGGGCGGACGGTGAGGGTGAAGGGCTGGCCGGCGATGCGCACTGGTCTGGTGGTGCCGCCCAGCATGCCGAAGGGGTCGTTGCCGAAGAAGAACTGCCGGGGGTCCCGGCGCTGGTCCCGCTCCCGGACCATGCCCCGGAAGACCGGCGGCGGGAGGGTCAGCTGGCCGGTCTCCTGGGGAAAAAGGGCGTACGTGCGCTCGATGACCCGGTAGCGCCGGTTCTGGCGGGTAAGCTCCTGGGCCTGGTCTTCGCCCAGCTGTTCCATGAGGGTGTTGTCTGGCTGCGGGGCGGACAGGCTGCCTTCGGTGAGCGGGACGGCGTGGAAGAGCCGCACCCGGTAGAGCACCTGCTGCCGGGCATAGGGCGTGCCGGGCTCCACCTCGGTCTCCAGAAAGAGATCGGCGCCGGAGTCGGCTCGGGGCGCTGGCGCGGCGGTGACCGTCAGGCTCAAGGCGTTGGAGAAGCGGCCGTCCAGCTCCAGGGGGCCGATGGCGAGCACGCCCTCCCGCCTGGGGGCCAGGGTGATCTGCCAGGTGGTGGTGCTGGACATCTGGCCGCCCGTGATCTGGATGCTGGAGCCGCTGGATGTGCCAAGCACGTGGAAATCCCGTTCCAGGGGGGTGGTGTCCGGCTCGCCGCTCACCCGGCCCTCGGCCTTGATGGTCAGCTGCACCGTCTCCCCGAGGCTCACCTGGTCCCGGTCCAGCCAGGCCTCCAGGCCGGCGGCGGCCTGGACGGCCGGCGCCAGCATAAGAAGAAGTGCTGCCCACAGAAGCCAGCCCGGGCTGCAGATTCGGGTCATGGCCGGCCCCCCTGGCGCTGGCGGCGCTGGTGCTCCAGCATGAACTTGCGGCGCAGGAGGCCGGAGGGGTCGTCCGGCACCTGCCGCAGCCATTGCTCCAGGACCAGGTCCTTCTGGTCCGGCACCTGGCCCTCCTCCGCCGTCTGGCCAGCCGGCAGGCCGTCCGGTGCCGGCTCGCCGGAAAGGGGCGCTCCGGCGCCTTCCTTCTGGCTGGCCGGCCGCGGATCCTGGTCCGGCCCGTCCGGTCCCTGGCGGGCGCCAGCGCCAGCGGGCGTTTCG
>JBFMBH010000122.1 GCA_040755095.1 Thermodesulfobacteriota bacterium | reverse complement strand
CGGCCGCGCTTTCAGGAGATCGAGCCCAGAGCACCGACTGTAAGGATCCCTTGGGACCGCCACAGCGCGGATCTGAGCAGTCAAACGGTCAACCCCTTGCCCAACTTGGCCAAAACGGGAACTGCTGCAAGCATGAGGATGTCTACCTGAAGGGATACGCGAGCATGCCGGAACTGCAGCAAGGGCTCACAGGGTATTTTTCCTTCTATAATGGTGAGCGTCCCCACCAGGCGCTGGGGTACAGGACCCCGGATGCGGTGTACCGGACAGGGGAAGGCGGCGGAGCCAGGATCGAGGACAGATTTGCCGTTTCCATCCCACCCCCGGCGCCGCTGGCCGCCCAGATGGTGGACACGTTCCGGTGTTCGTCAAGGTAGTTGTCGTGTCCATCGTGTTTTTCACTGACGGTCGATCTCAGCTCCCCAGGGAGGCCGTGGGAGGCTTCGGTGGACGCCGGAGTAGCACGGCAGGGGGTGGCTGTAAAGGCCAAGCCCTGCGGGCGGCTGCGCCGGCCTTTACAGCCACCCCCTGCCGTGCTCATGGGGAGGTAGTCGACGGCGCAGGGGCGCCGACCTGGCCATTATCCTCTGGCGAGGGGCTGGTTGAGAACCAGCCATCCCGAGCAGTATGGCGCCCCTTCGCCTCAGTGGGGCGGTCGAGATCCCAGGCTGAGTCGGGGCAGCGCCGGGCCGCTGCAATGGCATGGGGTGACCAGCTTAAATTCAGGGAAAGACTGTCTTGACAATGGGGTCCACCTCACTTCCCTTGCCGGAGCTGCTGCCCGGACTCCTTCGTCGTCTTGCCCGGGACCCGGTGCCGGCCGTGCGGGCCGCCGTCCTGCAGGGCCTGCCTTACCTTCTCCATCGCCAGCCAGCCCTGGGCTGGCAACTCCTGGGCGACGCCTTCCGGGAGCCCCAGACCGACCTGTGGCGACATGCCGAACGGACGCTCTATTACCAGATCCGGGATCAGTTCGCGCAGGTGCGGCCCTGCTTGGACCGCATCCGCACCGAGGCCATCGACAACGCGGGAGAGACCTGGGGGCGCCTTTCGGCTTTGGCCTGCCTGGAGGGCCATCTTCCACTCGCTTCCCTTCTGGAATCCCTGCCCAGTCTGCCGGGGTCGGCCTGGAAGGGGGTGGCGGCGGTGTTCGCGGCCAACCTGGACAAGCGAGACATGATCGCTGTCTGCCAGGAGGGACTCCTGGGGCTTCTTGCGGCTGCCGGTCTTCCGGACGAGATCATGCCGGAGATCGAGGGCTGCTTCGAGGGGGGGAGCCAGGGGGCTGTCTCCCAGGCGCTGGCTCTGGCCTTTGTCCGTGCCCTGCCCAGTCGGGACAGAGGCCAGAACCTGTCCCATTTCCTGGAATGGCTTGCCCGGCACGCCCGTCACGACCCGGATTCGGCCCTGGTGATCGCGGAGAAGCTGGCCGAGCGGCTGGCAGCCGTGGCGCAGCCGTTGATGCTTTGGCCCCCTAAGCCCCTCATGGCCGCCCTCGTGGAGATCCTGAGAGAAGCCGACCAGATGGACGACGCGGATCGGATCCGACGGGCCATCGCCCTTCAGGACCGTTTCCTGGCGCTGGATGTTCACGGCATGGAGGAGCTTCTGGATCAGGCGGCGAGGCACTCTTGATCCGGTATCCTTCATCCTGCACTGCAAGAGCTGCGACTTGTTTGGCTTCCCAGTTCTTGCTTACCCAGCGTTCTGCTGATCAGGAATCGTCCTTCCACAGCGGCAGCTTTTGCCAGTTCTCAGGGAACCCCATGGCCGCCTGTTGGTCTTGGGTTGCGGCGAGAACGTGGTCCATAAGCCTGGCCCGCCAACTGGATCCCGGGTTGATATGCCCCATCAGATGCAGCAGGACCACGAGGTAGTTGAACACTTCCCGGGTCGGTTGTTCCTGCTCAGAGCCCTTCTCCGCCACCCGCCGTTCTGTGGCGATTTGCCCCTTGAGCCGCTTGATGATTGGCAACTGCAGCGTAAAGCGGCGATTCCAGAGTCGGCCGTGGTGTGCGCAGATATTGCGGACCGGAGTCAACGCGTGCAGAACCTGTTCGAGAATCTCGATGCTGGGCATGCCAAGACAGCGGGCGACCTCACGTTTGGCCTTGGGATCACGGGTACTCTTGAACCAGCGTGACAACGTTCCCAGACTCATGGTTTCCACCACCGCCCAGACTGGCGGGAGGAAGGGCTCTGAATACCGCTTGCGGTAGTGGACAACGAAGACTTCGCTGCTGTCCTTCAATTCCGAAGCGATGCGGGCAAGGTCCTTGGCATGTTCCCACGGGCACTTGAACACTTGCGGCTTCATGTGCGCATGGCTCCCATGGCGCAAGGCTAAGGCGTTTGCCCAGTGACTGCGTATGGCCGTCTCAACCCGCTCAAGGGCTTCCATGACCAGAAGACGCAGCTTGCGGTCGAAGATGTACAGCGCCAGGACCTGCTCAAAGGTGGTTTCTGGTCGAAACTGGTGCGTGCGGGAGGACGCCTCAGCATCAGCCGGCACCTCGAAAGGTAGCCAATAGGCGCTCAGACGATAGTATCCGATATGGGTCAGATAGTGCTGAAGCTTATCGAGCTCCTTGCAGACAAGGCCGCGGCGTAGGAGAAGCTGGGCTTGGTCCGTTATGGATAGGGGGCGCTTTTCATAGCGCATGAGACGCTCCCAAAAAAGTAACCCCCCGGTTTGAGCATCACGGTGGCGAACCGCACGTGATAGGCTTGGGGGGTGTTGTTCAAGAAATATGATACGCATACTGCGTACCAGATTAGTGGATAGAAGTCACGACATATTTCGGCCGCTTGCGAGAGGGAGCTGCCCAGCCATCTACGCGGCGGCCGCTTTGGTTTTGCCGCTACAGCCACACGGTGGAAAGGCTGGCCTCAGTCCGGGCCTGGCTGCCGCCTCATCCCGCTTGCAGCGCCATCTCCAGCTGGCCCAGGGTGGTGATCCCCTGCGCCTCCAGCAGGTGGAGGAGCTTGAGGAACACCTGGGCGGTGATGAGGGCGTCGCCCAGGGCGGTGTGGCGGCCGTGGATCTCCACCCCCAGGCGCTGGGCGACCGCGTCCAGGGAATGGCCGGGGGTGTGGCCGTGCAGGTGCCGGGAGAGGGCCAAGGTGTCCAGCACCGGGCCGGTGAAGGTCACGCCGGCCCGCCGCTCCTTCATCCGGAGGAAGCGCAGGTCGAAGGCCGCGTTGTGGCCGACCAGCACCGCCTCCCCGACAAAGGCGTGGAACAGGGGCAGCACCTCCTCGATGCGGGGCATCGAGCGCACCTGGTCGTCGGTGATGCCGTGGAACCGCACCGAGGACGGCGGGATGCTCCGGCCGGGGTGGACCAGCCGGTCAAAGGCCTCGCCGACGACGATGCCCCGGTTGACGATCTTGACGCCGGCCAGGGAGACGATCTCATCGCCAGCCAGCGGGGCCAGGCCGGTGGTCTCGGTGTCGAAGACCACGAAGGGGATGCGGCTCAAGGGCCACTCCTGCAAGAAGGCGCGGTCGGCCGGCGCCTCGTCGACGATGAAGTCGGTGTAGATCGGCCGGGCCGGCAGCCGCGGCTGGGCCGGTGTCCACTGGCGGCTGGAGCAGGGCAGGGGAAAGCGCAGGAAGGCGTAGCCCGGGGTCTCATGGGCGCTGCTCCAGACCTCGCTGCCGCCGTCTTCCAGGGCTTGTGCCACTGTCCTGCCGGTAAGGGGGTCGAGGAGGGCCGCCTTCCATTGCCTGATCTCGGCCTCCGGCACCGGGCGGCCGTGCCAGGAGAGATTGAAGTAGACCAGCCGATCGCCGAGCAGGGTCTCGATCTCGATGGCCTCAACCTGGGCGAAGGCGAAGACCTTCAAGGCCAGGTGCTCCAGCAGCAGGAGCAGGGTGTTGATGTCGGCCCTGACCCAGAGGGGATCGCCGGTCTGGGTCAGGCGCAGTCCCTGGCTGGCGAGGCGCCGGCCCACCCAGGCCGCCACGTCCTCGGTCAGGATGTCGCTTTCCAGGTAGGGACAGGCCTCCTGGGCCTCGATCTCCCGCGCCAGGGCCCCGAACTGCCCGATGAGGCTGCTGGCGTCGGCGGCGATCGCGCTGTCCAGGGCGGCGCGTCCCGGCGCATCCAGCTCCCGGAGCACGGCCAGGCTTTCGAGATGGAGGCTGAGGCTGGTGACCGTGCGCCGCATGAAGGCCATGGTGTCACGCAGGGCCTGATGCCGGCGGCTCCAGGCTGCGGCCTGCCGGCTGACATCCTCACAGGTCAAAACAAAGGACCAGGCCAGCTCCGGCACCGGCGGCAGCAGGCGGATGGTGCTGCGGATCACGGTGCCGAGAACGGTGGAGCAGACAAAGGTCAGGGCATTGCCGGCGGCGGGCTCCGCCGGCTTCCGGAGCTGCCGCTGCCGCAGCAGGGCGAGGGAGTTGTCGATGGGCGCAGCGGTGCACAGCTGATAGAGGGAGCGGCCGATGGCCAGGGCGGCGTGCTCCTGGAAGACCTCCCTGGCCGCCGGGTTGTAGAACAGGATGCGGCCCCGCTCGTCGCAGACGATGATGCCCTCCCGGGTGGCGGTCAGGATGGTCTCCAGCCTGGCCCGGTCTTCTTCCACGGCCCGGGAGCTGGCGGCTACCGCTGCCGCCATTTCCTGGCGGGCGGCCTGGAAGGCCTGACCCAGCTCGCTGACCGCGTCCGGCAGCTGGCCCAGCAGATGGCGGCCTGACCCGGCGATGGCATACCCGGGGTTGACCCGGGCCACGATCCGGACCTCTTGCTCCAGCCGCGCCAGCGGCAAAAAGACCAGAAGCGCCAGGGCCAGGAAGACGGCGGCCAGGAGCAGGGCCGCGGCCAGGGCGGCCACGGTCACGGCCGTCAGGACCGGCTGGCGGAGGGTCGCGTCTTCGGCCGGCGCCAGCAGGAGGAGGGCGACGCCGGCAAAGAGTGCGGCCCAGAGCACGGCCGCGGCCAGGAGCAGATGACGGAAGCGTAACGGTCCGGCCAAGGCGGTCAGTCCGCGGCCGCCGACTGGCCCGGGGCCACCCGTGGCCGCCGCTCCGCCAGGACCTCCCGCATCCGGGCAACCACCTCCCGGGTCGAGAAGGGCTTGGTGATGTAGAGGTCGGCTCCCAGGGCCAGGCCCTTTTCCCGCTCCACCTCCCGGCCCTTGGCGGTCAGCATGATGATGGCCGTGCCCGCATGGGCGGCATCCGCCCGCAGGCGCTGGCAGACCTCGTAGCCGTCCATTTCCGGCATCATGATATCGAGGAGGATGAGATCGGGATGGAGCTCGCTGGCAGCGGCCAGGGCCTGCCGGCCGTTGTCTGCCACCACCACCTCGAAGCCCTCCCTTTTCATCAGGAGCTCCAGGGCCAGGGCAATGTGGGGCTCGTCATCGACGATGAGCACGCGGGGCATGGCGGATTCTGTCCTCCCAGGGCTGGTGGCCGCGTCCCCGGCTGGCCCGGAAGCGGCAAGCCGGAGGGGCTTGGCTTTTTATAGGCCAGCAAGGTACGGTTTGCAAGACAACCGGGCGAGAACGCGATTCCGGCCAGAGGTCCGCCACCATGCTCTCCAAGGCCGCCGCCGGCTTTTTGCGCAAGCATCCCCCCTTCTCCTTCCTGGACCAGCCCACCCTCATGGGCCTGGTGCAAGCCCTCACCTTGAAGCTTTACCCGGCCGGCGCCCTGATCCTGGGCCCCGGGGCTGGCGAATCCGGGGGCCTGCACATCATCAAGGAGGGCGCGGTCCGGATCCTGTCTGTTACCGGTGCCGGCGACGAGCACCTCATCGAGCACCGGGGCGTGGGGGAGACCTTCGGCTTCCTTGCCCCGGGCAGCACCTCCCCCTCGGACGTCTCGGTGCAGGCCGTGGGCGAGACGGTCTGCTACGTGGCCGACCACGCCAGTATCGGCAAGCTCCTGGACAAGCAGCCCTTCCTGCGGGACTACCTGATCCCGGGCTATTTCCCGCGCCGCCCGGACCGGAAAAGCCCTCCCCCGCCAGCGCGCCGGGGTCTGGGCCTGGAGACCGAGCGGGTGCTCTTCACGACCCCGGTGCGGGATCTCGCCGGACAGGAGGTGGTCACCACCCCCTGGGTCACGCCCATCGTGGAGGCCGCCCGGCTCATGTCCGCCCGCCACATCGGCGCGCTGGTGATCGTGGACGACGGGGAGCGGCCGGTGGGGATGGTGACCTGCTCTGACTTGCGGGACCGGGTCCTGGCCTGCTGCAAGGACCTGGCTGATCCGGTGGGCGAGATCATGAGCACGCCGCTCATCACCGTCGCCGGCACGGACTTCTGTTTCGAGGCCTTCCTCAAGATGATGAGCCGGGGGGTGCATCATCTCCTGGTCATGGAGGCGGGAAGGCTTGCCGGCATGGTCACCAGTCACGACTTTCTCGTCCTGCAGGGCACCGCACCCCTGGTGGTCATCCGGGAGATCGAGGACCAGGCGACGGTGGACGGCGTCGCCGATGCTGCCGGCAAGGTGCGGGGACTCATTGCCCATCTCCACGACCAGGGCGCCGGGGCCAGCTCGATCCTGCGCATCATCACCTCGGTGAACGATCGCATCGAGCGCAAGATCCTGGCCATGGCCGAGGCGACCCTGGGGCCGCCGCCGGTGCCGTTCTGCTGGCTGGTCTTTGGCAGTGCCGGCCGCAAGGAGCAGACCTTCCGGACCGATCAGGACAACGCCATCGTCTACCAGGATCCTGCCGGCGAAAAGGAGGGCCTTGCGGCCGAGGAGTACTGCCGGCGCCTGGCGGCCTTCGTGGTGGATGCCTTCCGGTGCTGCGGCTTCCGACTCTGCGCCGGGGATTACATGGCCACCAATCCTCAATGGCGGCAGCCCCTGGCGGTCTGGAAGCGGATGTTCCACAGCTGGATCACCGCACCCCGGGAGCGGGCGGTCTTCCATGCGGTGAACCTGTTCGATTTCCGGGCCCTGTACGGCGAGCAGCGCCTGGCAGCCGACCTCCGGCGGCACCTGCTGGCGACCCTGCCGGGGCGGGCGGTCTTTTTCAAGGCCCTGGTGGACCTGGCGGCGGAGTACCGGCCGCCATTGGGCCTCTTCGGCTCCCTGGTCTTGGAAAAGGATGGCGAGCATGCCCATCATCTGGATCTCAAGAAGAAATGCCTGGCGCCGCTCAACAGCGTGGTGCGCATCTGCAGCCTGGAGGTCCCGATCCCCGAGACCTCCACCCTGGAGCGCCTCGCCGTCCTCAAGGGCCGGCATCCCCTGGTGACGCGTCTGGGTGACGATCTGGGCCACGCCTTCGAGTTTCTCGCCCTGCTCCGCATCCGCCATCAGCTGGCCCAGACCGGGCAACAGATCGAGCCGGACAACTTCATCGATCCCCGGAGCTTAAGCTCGCTGGAGCTGGGCACCGTGAAGGAGATCTGCCGGCTGGTGGCCCAGGCCATCGAGGAGCTGGGCCGCCGGCATGACCTGGGGGCCCAGCTGTGATCGCCTCGGGCGGACGGCCCAGCCGGCCATTGAAGCCAGTGGCGCGAACAGGATACAATCCGGCCGGCAGGGCCGCCGGTCCCGGCCCGTGGGGCGGGGGCATTGGCCGGGGCGGCCCAGACAGGGCGCGATGGCCGGGAGGCTGGATATGACCGTTCGGGGCTTGGCTGACCGCACAGCAGGGGCGGGGCTTGGGGGCCGGCGCCAGCGCTACCGGGCTTGCCTGGAGGCCGGACTGGCCGCGGCGCTGGAGCTTCTTGCCCACCGGCCGGAGGTGCAGGAAGTCCTGGTCATCGGCTCCCAGGGCCAGGGACGGGGCAATCTCTTTTCCGACCTCGACCTGGTGGTGGTGATGGACAGCCGGCTGGGCTTCCTGGAGCGTACCGCCGCTCTCTACACCGAGGAGGCCCCCCTCCTGGAAGTGGACCTGGATCTCTTCGTCTATACGCCCGCTGAATGGGAGCGCATGCAGGTCAGGCCCTTCTTCCGAAGCGCCCTGGCGGCAGGCAGGAGGCTTTATGCAAAGACCGGCGGCTGAGGAGGGTGCGCGCTGGCTGGCGCAGGCGCGAGAAGATCTGCGATGGGCCAGCCACTTGGCCCGGGAGGGCGGCTTTCATGTCGCCTGTTTTCCCAACGGCGTTCCGGATGGCATCCCGGCCGAGGTCTTCACCGCTGCGGCCGCGGACCAGGCCGTGACCCTGGCCACCGAGGCGGTCTCCCTGGTGGGGCGCCTCCTGGCCGGGGCTCCACCGGAGGCGCCACTGCCAGACTTGGCCTGAGCGGGCGGGCCGGTGCCCGGTCGCTGCCGGCCGAGGGCTGACGCGACGGCGACCGGGCCGGATGGGAGCGGGTGGGTGGTGGCTATTGGCACTGGCCGAGGGCGTAGGCGGTGCCGTTGGGCAGGAAGAGGCCGCCATAGACGCCGCCGTGCGGGTCCTGGCCCACCCAGAGACCGGGCAGCTGGCCGGCGGGTCCGCGGAGCTTGCGCCACACCATCTGGTTTTCGACCCAGAACATGATCCGGCCCCGCATGATGACGGTGAAGGTTTCCAGCTGGCCCTGCTCCGGGCCGCAGCCGACGAAGGTGGACTGCCCGATCTGCAGGCTCAGGAGCGCCGGGGCCGGGTCGAAGGTGTAGGTCATCTCCGCAAAGTCCAGGTCCGGTGCGGCCGCCTGGGCGCGGGGGGCCAGTACGGTCACGAGGGCGACAGACAAAAGACCCAGGACGGAAAGGCGGAACAGGGCGTAACGGCTGCGAGTGCTGGTCATGGCTGGGCCTCCAGGAAGGGTAGTGCCGCAAGGCGGCGGTGACAGGGGTGCGCCGCTCCACTATGCCCGATCCAGCCCCTGTGTCAAGACCGGCCGGCCGGCCGCGGCGATGAGTGACAGCCATGGACAGGGCGCAGCGCACGGTGGAAGGGGGACTGGCCGGCTTCGACCGCCAGGTCTGGACCTGGGCCCTGTGCGACTGGGCCAACTCGGCCTTTGCCACCACGGTGCTGGCCGGCTTCTTCCCCATCCTCTTCAAGGAGTATTGGCACAGCGCCGGGGTGGAGAGTGCCATCAGCACCGCCCGGCTGGGCCTGGGCAATTCCCTGGCCAGCCTGCTGGTGGCGGTGCTGGCCCCCCTGGCCGGGGTTCTGGCTGACCAGGGGCTGGGCCGCAAGAAAGGGCTCCTGGCCGGCACCCTCCTGGGGGCCGGCGCCACCGCCCTGCTCATGGGTGTGCCGGCCGGCGGCTGGCTTTTCGCCCTCATCGTCTACGGCGCGGCGGTGGTGGGCTTTTCCCTCAACACGGTTTTTACGGACGCCCTCCTGCCCCTGGTCGCCCCGCGCCATCGCCTGCCGGTGGCCTCCGGCCTGGGCTTTGCCGCCGGCTATCTGGGCGGCGGCCTCTTCTTCCTGCTGGCGGTGCTGGCCACCTTGCGGCCGGGCCTGGTGGGCCTCCATGACCCCAGCCAGGCCGCCCTGGCGAGCTTCGGCGCGGTGGCCCTCTGGTGGCTGCTCTTCACCGGGCCAGCCCTGGCGGTCATCCGGGAGCCGCGGCCGGCGGCAGGCATCATGCCGGTCTTCGTCCGGCTGCGGGCGGCGGGCCGCCAGCTTGGCTCCGCCGTGGCCGGCCTGCGGCACCGGCGGCAGGTGGCCCTGTTCCTGGCCGCCTACTGGTTCTATATCGACGGCGTCGACACCATCATCCGTATGGCGGTGGACTACGGCCTGTCCCTGGGCTTCTCCTCCAGCGACCTCATCGTCGCCCTGCTCCTGGTCCAGTTCGTGGGCTTTCCGGCCACCTTGGCCTTCGGCCGGCTGGGGTCGCGGATCGGTCCCCGGCCGGCGGTGCTGTGGGGCCTGGCGGCCTACGCCGGCGTCACCCTCTGGGGGGCGCTTATGGCGTCGCGCTGGGAGTTCTTCGGTCTGGCGGCGGTGATCGGCCTGGTGCAGGGCGGCGTGCAGAGCCAGAGCCGGGCGCTCTTTGCCCGGCTCATCCCGCCTGAGGAGGCTGGTCAGCTCTTCGGGCTCTACAACACCCTGGGTCGCTTTGCCGCCATCCTGGGGCCGGCGCTCATGGGACTGGTGGGGCTCGTGGTGCGCCGGCTGGTGCTGCCGGTGGCGGCCGAGCCGGCAGCGGTGGCCGCCGCCAATCGCCTGGCTGCCCGGGCTGGCATCCTGGCGGTGCTGCTGCTTTTTGCCGCGGGGGCGGCGCTGCTGGCCCGAGTGCGGGAGGTCGATCCGGACCAGGGGGCGCCCAGTGGGGGCAGGGGGTAGACGCCGGGCTCAGCCGGCCCCGGCGGCCACCGCCGCCGGCGACGCCAGGTCAGCCCGGACCCGGGGCAGACACTCCGGGTACTGCTCCTGCAGGAACCGCAGCAGCTCCTCCCGCACCGCGCAGCGCAGATCCCAGGCCGTGGCGGCGTCGGCGGCGCTCATCAGGGCCCGCAGCTCCACCGTGCGCTCCGTGGCGCTGGTGACCTGCAGGGCCCAGGTCTTGCCATCCCAGCCCGGGCTCTTTTTGAGAATCCGCAGCAGCTCCTCCCGCACCGCCTGCACCGGCACGGTGTAATCCGCGTACAGAAAGACCGAGCCCAGAAGATCCGCCGAGACCCGGGTCCAGTTCTGGAAAGGCCTCTCCAGGAACTGGCTGATGGGCACCACCAGGCGCCGGAGATCCCAGAGCCGGATGACCACGTAGGTGAGGGTGATCTCCTCGACGCGGCCCCACTCGCCCTCGACCACGACCACGTCATCGAGGCGGATAGGCTGGGTGATGGCGATCTGGATGCCAGCCAGCAGGGCGGCGATGCTCCGCTGGGCGGCAAAGCCGACGATGATCCCGACGACGCCGGCGGAGGCCAGGATGCTCACGCCCACCTGCCGGACCTTGTCGAAGGTCATGAGCATGGAGGCGACAGCAAAAAGGGCGATCAGCACCAGAAGGATCTTGGTGAAGACATTGACCTGGGTGTGGACGGTGCGGGCCCGCAGGTTGTCGCCCGCCGTCAGGACGAAGCGGGCCAGGATGAGATCCCGGAGCACGAGCACCGTGTTGGTGAAGAGCCAGGCGCAGCCGGCGATGAAAGCGAGGCTGAACAGATGGCGCAGAACGGCCTTCAGGGGGGCCGGGAGCCACAGGGATGGCGAGACGAAGAGGATGCAGGCCAGGGGCAGCAGGAGCCGCAAGGGCCCGCTCCCGTGCTTGAGAATGGCCTCGCCCAGCGGGTGGGCGGCCCGGGCGTTGAGGCGGCGCACCAGGCGGAAGGTCAAGCGGAAGACGATGAGGCCGGCCAGCACCGCGACCAGGAGCAGGAGCAGGGAGGAGGCGGCAGTCTTCCAGACGGCGGGCTCCAGGAGCACGGACAGGCGGTCGGGCATGAGGCACCCTCCTTATGGTCCGGTTTGCCCCGGGCTGGTAGCCATGGTCGGGCCGCTTGCGTCCGCCGGCGCCTCCAGGGAGATCTCCGGGACGTATTCCTGGTGGACGCGGTCCAGGGCCGGGAAGTCGGTGAGCTTGCGGGCAAAGGCCGCCTGGAGAAAGGAGTCCACCCAACGGAAGATGGTGTGGCGCCGGACCGTCTCCCGCAGGCGCCGCATGCGGCCGGTCCGCTCCGCCGCCGGCATCTGCACGGCGTCGCGGATGGTGGCCGCCACCCCCTCGATGTCGTGGGGGTTGACCAGAAGCGCCCCCCGCTGCAGCTCGGCGGCAGCGCCGGCGAACTCGCTCAGGATGAGAACACCGCTTTCCTCCAGGGAGCAGGCGCAGAACTCCTTGGCCACCAGGTTCATGCCGTCCTTGAGCGGGGTGACCAGGGCGATCTCTGCGGCCCGGTAGTAGGCAAGAAGCTCCTCCTGGCTCAGGCTCCGGTACAGGTACTGGATGGGGATCCAGCCACCCCGGGTGAAGCGACCGTTGATCTCCCCCACCATCTGCTCGATACGGGCCTTCAAGGCCTGGTACTCCGGGATGCCCTCCCGGCTCGGCACCACCACCTGCACCAGGGTGACCTTGCCATGGAGCTCCGGGTAGCGGGCGAGGGCGGTGCGGAAGGCCTCCAGGCGCTGAGGGATGCCCTTGGTGTAGTCCAGCCGGTCGACACCCAGGATGATCTGCCGGTCCGGCAGCTCCTCGTGCAGATACCAGGCGCGGTCCGCCACCTGGCGGCTGCCGGCCTTGGCGGCAAACCATTCGTAATCGATGCTGATTGGGAAGCCGCCCACCCGCACCTGGCGGCTGCCGATGGCCAGGGAGACCACCGCCCCCCGGCCGTGCACCCGGGCCTCCGGGGCAATGTGCTGGATGCAGTGGACAAAGTTGCGGCGGTCGCGCATGGTCTGGAAGCCGATGAGATCGTAGTCCAGAAGGCCTTGCAGGATCTGCTCCCGCCAGGGCAGCTTGAGGAAGATGTCCACCGGCGGGAAGGGGATGTGCAGAAAAAAGCCGGTCTGGCGCTCCACGCCCAGGGTCTTCAACGCCTGGGCCACCCCCATGAGGTGGTAGTCGTGGATCCAGACGTAATCCCCCGGCCGGCTGGTGTCAGCCACCGCCCCGGCGAACTTGCGGTTCACGGCCAGATACTGGTACCAGTATTCGGGCTGGAAGTTGCACCGGGTCTGCAGATCGTGGAACAAGGGCCAGATCACCTCATTGGCGAAGCCGTGGTAGAAGAGCCGCTGCTCTTCCCCGGTGAGGTGCACCATGTCCAGGCGGTAGCCCACCTTCCGGGAGGCGCTGGTAAGATCCGGCAGGTCCGGCTCCTCGCCGGTGAGCCCTGACCAGCCGATCCAGATGCCGCCCCGGTGGCGCAGCACCGGCACCAGGGCCGTGACGAGGCCACCGGCCCCGGGCTTGACCGTCCAGCGGCCGCCCGGGGCCCGGGCCAGGGCGATGGGCAGCCGGTTGGAGACCGCCACCAGGCGGGTTCGGCCCTCATGCAGAAGGGTGGGGGCGGGATCGGTCAGGGGCATGGAGTCCTCCTTGGCTGATGCAGGGGCCGGCGGCACAGAGCGCCCGCCAGTGGGCGAGAAAGGCCAGAAGCTCTTCCGGGGGCCGCAGCCAGACACCAGCCCTGCTGGGACGCACCTGCGGCCGCACCAGCAGGCCCAGATCGCCGTCGCCCAGGGCGGCAAAGGCGTCCTCATCGGTGAGGTCGTCCCCCAGATAGGCGGCGATGCCGTGCACCCCGCTCTCCCGCCGCACGGCGCGCACGGCATCCCCCTTGTTGCCGTGGCGGGTCCTGAGCTCGAGGCCGCCGTCGAAGGGGTGGAGGGCGAGGCCGTAGCGGGTGGCGATGCCGGTCCAGGCGTCGTGGATGCGGGCCAGGGGGGCGCGGGCCTCCGCCGGCGAGAGCCCCCGCCAGTGCCAGGCCACGCATCCCGGCTTCGTCTCGCAGCGCTCCGGCCAACCGACCGCCTGGGCCAACAGCCAGGCCTCTTCCAGACCCTGGCGTACCCGGGCGCTCAGGCGGGCCCGCTGGCGGCGGCCGTCGGCATGGAGCCGCTCCAGACCGTGGGAGCCCCAGATCTCCGGGGCGGCCTGCAGACCCAACAAGGGGATGAGGTCGTCGATGGCGCGGCCGCTCACCACCACCAGCCGGCAGCCGCGGTCGGCGATGATGGCGTCCAGGAGCTCGCGGACGCCGGGAAAGGGAACGGCCTCGTCCCGTTGGGCCCGGAAAGGGGCCAGGGTGCCGTCGTAGTCCAGAAGCAGGGTCCGGTGGAAGCGGTGGGGCAGGCGCTGCCAGAAGCGGACGAGGCGGGGCGCCTCGAGGCCGGTCTCGGGCAAGGGCCACTGGGCCGGACCGTGCGGCATGGGGCGCGCAACAGACATCGTCCTGCCCGTATAGTCCATTTCGAACCGGAATGCAAATCCTAGGCAGAACGGTACCTGAGCAGTGGGGAAAAACAGGCGGCTGCCGCGGCTGGCGGCTGTCGGGAATGGTCGCGGTACCGAGCGGCCATCTCCGCAGCCTCCGGGCGTCGCAGCGCTCCGTCATCCTTCAGGAGGAGCCCTATGGCCCATGATCCGGAGATGGAACAGAAAATTGCCGCTGCTGGGGTGGGCGGACCGGAGGTGCGCTGCCGGCGGATGTTCGGCGGGCTATGCTATCTCGCTGGCGGGAACATGGCCTTCGGCATTTACCAGGACAACCTCATCGTCCGCTTGGGGGATGCCGGCGAGGCGGCCCGGCTGGTCTCTGCCGGCCAGGCCCTGCCCCTGGCCATCACCGGCCGCGTCATGCAGGGCTGGGTGATGGTGCCGAAGGGGCGGCTGCTGTCCTTGGCCGACTACCGGGGCTGGCTGGAGAAGGGGCTGGCCTGTGCCCGGTCGCTGCCGGCCAAGGGCTGACGCGAGGACGACCGGGCAGGCCGGAGGGTTAGGCGCGGGCTACGGCGTGCAATGGCCGAGGGCGAGGCCGTGCCGTTGGGCAGGGAGGGGCCGCCATAGAAGCCGCCGGAGGCGTCCTGGGCCACCTAAACACCGGGCAGCTGGCCGCTGGCATCATCCACGATCGGCTCCTCACCGACGAGCCCCGCACCCTGCAGGACATCGCCGACCAGTTCGGCATCTCCCGGGAGCGGGTGCGCCAGATCGAAAGCAATCTCCTGAAGAAGCTCCGCACCTTT